>CAKUCE010000044.1 GCA_934643535.1 uncultured Clostridia bacterium
ACGAGACCTTCCGTCGAGTGGCGGTCTATACCCGCCAACCAACTGGAAATCGTACCAGACCCGCGAGCCGCGAGGCCTGTCGCCGAGCGGCGGTAACGTCGCAGCCAACTCTCATGTCCCGCTAGCGCCCTGCGCGCCGCAGGCGCGCAGAGATGGGTGCAGGGCTTTAGCCCTGCTTGATGGAGCCGTCGGGGTTGAAGAGGGGGAGCTTTTCGAGGTAGAGGATGTCAGGGCGATCCTGCGCGGCGCCTTCGGCCAGAATGGCCATTTTGCCGACTACGTTGCCGCCAGCCTGCTTGACCAGCTTTTCGACGGCCTTGAGGGATTCGCCGGTGGAAATCACGTCGTCCACGATCAGAACGCGCTTGCCGCGCATGAAGTCCGCATCGTCCTGGTCAATGCAGAGCATCTGCCGGTTTTCGGTGGTGATGCTGGTGACCTCGGTGGAGAAAACGTTCTTCATGTAGAGCTTGGCGGCCTTGCGGGCGATCAGGTAGCGGTTTTCACCGTGCTGACGGGCCATTTCGTAGACCAGCGGGATGCCCTTGGATTCGGCGGTGATGAGGATGTCGTGCTCCGGGGCGATCTTCAGCAGCTCCCGGGCGCAGGCCACGGTCAGCTCCACGTCGCCGAAGATGACGAAAGCGCCGATGTAGAGCTCGTCGTTCACCCGGCACAGGGGCAGGTCGCGCTTGAGGCCAGCAACGTTCATCGTATAGAACATCTTGGGTTCCACTCCTTCAAAACAAGTCAAATGGCGGGGCGCTGGGCACCCCGCCATTCATTATAGCACACTTTGGATCAAAGTGCAGCAAGAATATACATGACCACGAACAGGGCGGACAGGATGTAGAGCAGCACGGGCACATCCTTGAACTTGCCGCGGGCCACCTTGATCAGGGTGTAGGAGATGAAGCCGAAGCCGATGCCATCGGAGATGGAGTAGGCGAAGGGCATCATGGCGATGGTCAGGAAGCAGGGCAGAGCCACTTCCACGTCGCTCCAGTCAATCTTGGCCACGTTGCCGATCATGAACATGCCGACGATGATCAGCGCGGGAGCGGTGGCGGCGGAGGGGATGATGCCGGCAATAGGGGCCAGCACGCAGCCCAGCAGGAACAGAATGCCCACGACCACGGAGCTGAGACCGGTGCGCGCGCCTTCGGAGATACCGGTGGAGGACTCCACGAAGGTGGTCACGGTAGAGGTGCCCATCAGAGCGCCGGTGCAGGTAGCCACGGCGTCGGCGATCAGAGCCTTGTCGCCGCGGGGCAGGTTGCCGTTTTCGTCCAGCATGCCGGCGCTTCCGGCGGTGCCGATCAGGGTACCGACAGTGTCAAAGCAGTCGCACATGGCAAAGGTCACGATCGCGGTCAGAAGAGGCAGGATCCCGTTGGCAAGCAGGCCCACAAAGCTCAGCTTGAAGAAGGTGGGGGCGACGGAGATGCCCTCGAAGGAAATGTTCACGTTGGAGAGATTGGTCACACCCATGGGAATGCCGATGACGGTGGTTACCAGAATGCCGATGAACAGCGCGCCCTTGACCTTCCAGGCCATCAGGATGCCGGTGATGATCAGGCCGATCAGAGCCAGCAGGGGAGCGCCGGAGGTAATGTTGCTCAGGTCCAGCAGGTTGTTGCCAGCGGTGACGATACCGGCGTTCAGCAGGCCGATCAGGCAGATGAACAGGCCGATACCGGCGCTGATGGCGGCCTTCAGGGGCGCGGGGATGGAGTCAATGATCTGCTTACGAATCGGGGAGATGGAGATCGCCAGGAAGATCAGGCCGGAGATGAACACGATCGCCAGACCCTGCTGCCAGGTGTAGCCCATGCCGAAGCAGATGGTGTAGGTGAAGAAGGCGTTCAGACCCATGCCGGGAGCCTGCGCAAAGGGAACGTTCGCCATGAAGGCGGTCAGGAAGCAGCCGATGGCGGCGGAGATGCAGGTGGCCAGCATGACGGCGGTGTGATCCATACCCGTCTGGGACAGGAAGTTGGGGTTGACGAAGATGATGTAAGCCATTGCGAAGAACGTCGTCAGGCCGCCGATCACTTCCGTGCGGACGTTGGTGTTGTGCTTTTTGAGCTGAAACAGCTTTTCCATGGTGAGGGTCTCTCCTTTTCCGAATGTTTTTTGGAGCAACATGAAAATTGTACGTTTTTATTTCGGGCTTGTCAATGTATTTTCCGGGGAAAAAGCATTTTTTTCTAAAAAAAAAAGAAAACGCCCGCCGAAAAGGACGGGCAAATTCGCGTTTTATTGGGGCAGCGCGGCCGGCTGCTGTTCGCCGCCCAGCGGCCACAGCTCCAGAAAACGCTCTACCTCGTAGCGGTAGTCGCGCTCCGGGACTCCCACCGTCACAACGAGAGGGGAAGAGGCCAGCGTGCTGCCGTCCAGCATCAGCCGAACCTCGCCGACCTCGTCTCCGAGCTGAAACCCGGCGGGCAGTTCTTCCGGCAGGGTATATTCCAGCGTAGGAACGCGGCCCTTCTGCACCGGCGCGCCCAGCTCCCGCCGGGTCACGAGGGAAACGGTCTCCCGAACGCCGTCCTGCACCGGCAGGACGCGCACGTTTTCCCCGGCGGCAAAGGCCGTGAAGTATTCGTATTCCGCAAAGCCCATGTCGAGAATCCGTTCCGCCTCCTGAAACCAGTCGGGGCAGTTCAGCACCACGCCGATCAGCTCCAGCCCGTCCCGTTTGGCCCCGAAGACCAGACAGCGGCCCGCCGCCTTGGTGTAGCCGGTCTTGATGCCGGTGGCTCCGTCATAATCGGCCAGCAGGCGGTTTTTGTTGTTGAGGATGCGGGAGTAGCTTCGGCCTTCCCACGGGATGGAAGCCCGGCGGGTGGAGACGATCTCCCGAAATTCGGGGTGGTTCATGGCCTCCCGGGCGATCAGTGCCAGATCGTAGGCCGTGGTGTGGTGGCCGGGGGTGGGCAGACCGTTGGGACTGAGAAACACGGTGTTCTGGCACCCAAGCTCCGCCGCCCGTTCCGTCATCCGGCGGCAGAAAGCGTCTACGCTGCCGCCGATGTGCTCGGCAATCGCCACCGCCGCGTCGTTGCCGCTGGCCAGCATCAGCCCGTAGAGCAGGTCACGCAGGGTAATCTTTTCCCCTTCGGAAAGGTAAATACTGGTGCCCGGCACGCCAAAGGCGTTTCGGCTGACCGTGACCACGTCGTCCAGATCGCCTTCCTCCAGCGCCAGCAGGGCCGTCATGACCTTGGTGGTGGAGGCCATGGGCAGGGCGCTTTCTTCGTTGCAGCGGTACAGCACCCGGCCGGTGTTTTTTTCGATCAGCACCGCCGCCTTGGCGGAGGTCTCGATGAGCTTTTCCTCCTGGGCGCGGGCATGGCCGTTGAGAAGGGTCAGCGCCGCGCAGCAGACGAACAGAAACAGCCGGCGGAGCCGGTGGAAAAGACGGTCTTTCATTGCAGCTCCCCGTCGAAAAGATCGGAATCGGTCTTTCCGAAAATCTTGTTTTTCTTCTTTTCCTTTTCATCCTTGGCGTTCAGCTCCTCCAGCAGCTGGGGCAGAAGCTCCACCATGCGCTCCATGGCGCCGGTGGTCTGAGCAGGCAGCATTTTTACCTGATTTTCCGTTACCACCAGAAAGCCGACCGGCTGCACCGATACGCCTGCGCCCGTGCCGCCCGCAAAGGGGAAAATGTCCGTAGGCACGGGCTTTTGCTTGCCGTCCTCTACGGCGTATTCGCCGCCGCCCGCCACAAAGCCGAAGCTGACCTTGGAGATGGGAATGATGGTGGTGCCCTTCTGATCCATGACCGGCGCGCCTACCACCGTGTTTACGTCCACCATGCCCCGGATGCTCTCCATGGTGGTCTGCATCATATTGTCGATGGGATGTTGCTGCTGCATCGCTGTTCCTCCTTGAAAAATGAATGTTGGAATGGGTCAGGACAGGGCCGCTGTCCGGCCGTCCGACGCGTACTGCCTGCGGCTGCGCAGGTAGACAGAGCCCATGAGGGCCATCGTTGGGATTAGACTGCCCAGCCGCAGACCGACTATACCTTCCACCAGGGCTTCCGTGCCGTTTTTTGAAAAATCCGCCTGCATCCGGCAGCGGAAAACGCCGGGAAGAGCGCCGGTCAGCCGCAGAGTCTCCGTCAGGGTACGCAGGGCGCAGAAGCACAGGGCGTTCAGCGCCGCGTCTTCCAGTGAAAGACGCACAAGCACCGTGCATTTTCGCAAATGAAGCATTCGAAGGAAGCGCCGAAGCACGGCTTTGTCCGTTAAAGTGCGAAGGAGCGCCGCATCCGTGGAAAGGAGCTTGCGCAGTCCCTTCTTTCGGGAAACGGGCGTTTCGCCGTCGGGGTCCTCCGGCGGGCCGGTGCGGCGCAGAGGCAGCCCCGCCGCTCGAAGTTCCACCCGGTAGCCGGACCGCCTGCCCAGCCGCAGGCGAAAATGAATGCTGACGGGCAGGATCATCAGACTGTAGATCAGCAGGGATAACAGGTACAAATTCACGTTTTTTCCCTCCCAAGGCGTATTGTTTACGGTTTCTTCATTTTTACGCTACGCTTTTTCCGAAAATATAGGTTATGATAGAAGAGAACCTTAGGAAGGGAGTCTTTTCTCCTATGAGCAGACTGATCGGTATTGACCTTGGCACCACAAACTCCTGCGTTGCGACGATGGAAAACGGCGAAGCCGTGGTCATCCCCAACGCGGAGGGCGGACGGACGACTCCGTCTGTGGTAGCCTTTACCAAAAACGGAGAACGCATCGTGGGTGCGGCGGCCAAGCGGCAGGCCGTGACCAACGGATCCCGCACCATTTTTTCCATCAAGCGGGAGATGGGTACGGACAACCGGGTAAAGATCGACGGCAAGAACTATACGCCGCAGGAGATTTCCGCCATGATCCTGCAGAAGCTCAAGCAGGACGCGGAAGCCTATCTGGGCGAGACCGTCACGGACGCGGTCATCACCGTGCCCGCCTATTTCAGCGACGGTCAGCGGCAGGCCACCAAGGACGCGGGCCGCATCGCCGGACTGAACGTGCTGCGCATCATCAACGAGCCTACCGCCGCGGCGCTGGCCTACGGCGTGGATAAGGGCGGTTCCCAGCGCATTATGGTGTACGATCTGGGCGGCGGCACCTTCGACGTGTCCATTCTGGACATCAACAACGAAGTGATCGAAGTGCTGGCTACGGCGGGCAACAACCGGCTGGGCGGCGATGATTTCGACGCGTGCGTGTCCAACTATCTGGTGGAGGAGTTCCGCCGCCGGGAGCATATCGACCTGACCCACGACCAGACCGCCATGAGCCGCATTCGGGAGGCGGCGGAAAAGGCTAAGATCGAGTTGAGCGCGGCCATGACCACCACCGTCAGCCTGCCGTTCCTGACCTCCGGCCCGGACGGGGCAAAGCATCTGGAGATCGACCTGACCCGGGCCAAGTTCGACGAGCTGACCGCCCATCTGGTGGAAGCCACCGTCGGCCCGGTGGAACAGGCTTTGCGGGACGCGGGGCTTCAGGCGCGGGAGCTGAGCCGGGTGCTGCTGGTGGGCGGCTCCACCCGCATCCCCGCCGTACAGGCGGCGGTCAAGCGGCTGACCGGCAAGGACCCCAGCAAGGACATCAACCCGGACGAATGCGTGGCCATGGGCGCGTGCCTGCAGGCGGGCGTGCTGGCCGGACAGGTCAAGGGGCTGCTGCTTCTGGACGTAACGCCCCTTTCGCTGGGCATCGAAACCGTAGGCGACGTGTTCTCCCGGATCATCGACCGCAACACCACCCTGCCGGTGCAGCGCAGTCAGGTTTTTACCACCGCCGCCAACTTCCAGACCTCCGTGGACATCCACGTGCTGCAGGGCGAGCGGGAGATCGCCAGCTGCAACAAGACGCTGGGCCGCTTCCGTCTGACCGGTATTCGCCGGGCCTTGCGGGGCATTCCGCAGATCGAGGTCACGTTCTCCATCGATGCCAACGGCATTGTGAACGTGTCCGCCAAGGATCTGGGCACGGGCAAGCATCAGGAGATCACCCTGACCCAGTCCACTCACATGTCCGACGCGGAGATCGAGCAGGCCATGCGGGACGCGGAACGCTACGCCGCCGAGGACGCGCGCCGCAAGGAGAGCGCCGAGGTCCGCAATCAGGCGGAGCAGCTGCTTTATGAATCCAAAAACGCCCAGCGCAGGCTGAGCCGGGAGGACAAGGAACGCATCGAGGGTCTGCGCAGGCAGGTGGAACAGGCCATGCAGGGCACGGACGACGGCGAGCTGAAGCGCCGCATGGCGGAGCTGACCAACGCCCTGCAGGCGGTGGGCCGCTACACCGACAACAGCGCCGCCGACGACGCGGACGGTGCGGTGGATGCGGATTTCAGCGACTCTCAAGAGGAGAAACACTGATGTTCGGTTATGTGACCGCTTCGGCGGAGATGCCCGAGGAACGCCGCAAGCGCTACCGGGCCTATTACTGCGGCCTGTGCCGCAATTTGGGCCGGCGCTACGGCGCGGCCGGCCGGATGACCCTGAGCTACGACGCGGTGTTCCTGTACATGCTGCTTTCTTCTCTCTACGAGCCGGAGGAACAATGCGGGCAGGAGCGCTGTCTGCCTCATCCCATGAAAGAACATGAGTTTGTGGAAAATCCGCTGGCGGATTACGCTGCGGACGTGAATCTTCTGCTGAGCTACCACAAATGCCTGGACGACTGGAAGGACGAACACCGGCTCTCCGGCCGGGCGGAGGCGGGGCTTCTGCAAAAGAGCTTCGATTCGATCGAAGCCCGTTACCCGGAAAAGAGCGCCGCGCTCAAGCGGTGCCTGAACGAGATCCATCAGATCGAAAAATCCGGCGCGCTGGAGCCTGACCGTCTGGCCAACCTGACCGGCGAAATGCTGGGCAGCCTCTACCGCTGGCGGGAGGACGAATGGGCGGACAGCCTGGAAAAGATCGGCCAATCGCTGGGACGGTTTATTTACCTGATGGACGCATACGACGATCTGGAAGGCGACCTTCACCACAGGCGGTACAATCCGCTCCGGGAGCTTTCCCAACAGGAGGATTTCGAGGAACTGATCCGGCAGAGTCTGATGCTGGTGATGGGGGAATGCACCCGGGAATTTGAGCTTCTGCCGCTGCTCCGGGATGTGGACATTCTTCGCAATATCCTCTACGGCGGCTGCTGGGGCCGATACCAGCTCAAGCAGCAAAAGCGGGAAAAGGACAAGCCCGCCGTGAAACGGCAGGACAGACAGGAGGGCGGGGCATGAGAGACCCCTATGAGGTACTGGAGCTGAAGCCGGGCGCTACCGACGACGAGATCAAGGCGGCCTACCGGCGGCTGGCCAAGAAATATCACCCCGATCTGAACGGCGGTTCCGCTGAGGCGGAGGCCAAAATGAAGGAGGTCAACGAGGCCTACTCCATTCTCATCAAGCACAAGGGCAGCTATCAGAGCGGCAGCTACGGCTCGTCCGGTGGGTATGGTTCCAGCGGCGGCTATGGCTCCGGCAGCAGCTATGGTTCGGGAGGCTACGGCTCCTATGGCGGCTACGGTCAGTCCGGCGGAGGATATGGCGGCTACGGCGGTCAGCGTCAGTCCGGCAATTACGGCGGCGGGTTTGATTTCGGTGGCTTTGACTTCGGTGATTTCTTCGGCGGCGGTCAGCAGCGGAATTATCAGACCAGCAGCTACACGGAGAACGACCCGGAGCTGAAAAACGCTTCCAGCGCAGTGCTCAGCGGCCGGTATTCGGACGCGATTTCGCTGCTGCGGGCCGTGCAGAACCGCAAGGCCGCATGGTACTATTGGAGCGCCAAGGCCAATCTGGGGCTGGGCAACCGAGTAGCGGCGCTGGATCACGCCCGGAAGGCCGTGCAGATGGCCCCGGACGAACCGGCGTTCCGGGAACTGCTGGCCCAGCTGAACGCGAGCGGCGATAGCTACAGCCGGCAGTGGACGGGCGGGAATTTCGGTTCCTACTGTCTGTCCAATCCCATTCTTGCCTGCTGCGCCATCAACATTTTCTGCAACTGCTGCTGCGGCCGCGGCTTCTATTACGGCTGCTAAAGCGAATTTCAGGAGGAAAAAGCCATGTCATTCTGGGAAAAAATCAAGCAATCCCTTCGGAACTTCATGTCCGGCCGCAACGGCGCGGACCGTCTGGGCCTGACGCTTTTATGGGTCGGCCTGATCCTTTATATTTTGGGCACACTGATCGGAACGGCTTCCGGCACGTTCTGGCTTTTGCTGGGTTCACTTCTGAATCTGGCCGGTTTTGCCTGCTACGTTCTATGCATTTTCCGCATGTTCAGCCGCAACCTGACGAAGCGTCAGGCGGAAAACCGCCGGTTTGAAGCGTCCTACGCCCGCACCAGGACTCAGCTGCGTCAGGCGAAGAACCGCTTCAAAAACCGCAAGCAATACAAATACTTCCGCTGCCCCAGCTGCAAGGCGTGGCTCCGTCTTCCCCGGGGCAAGGGCGTCGTGACCGTCACCTGCAGCCGCTGCCACACCAGCTTTACCCAGAAATCCTAGCAGCAGGGCAGGGGCAGTGATCCTGCACCATGGACTGCGCGGCGGAGCCGCGCAGGGGCGTAAAGGATATGCCGTCCGGCAACGGGCCTTGCGGCTCGCGGGGATGGTGCCGAACGCGGTGCTGGCCCAGCACTGTCCGGCAACGCACAACATTCCCTTTATGGCGGAATAAAACAACCATCCCCCTGAATAGAGCAGGAAAAGGCCCTGCCGCCGGAAGAAAACGGCGGCAGGGCTTCTTTTGTATTGTGATGGAGGAGCTTATAACCCTGTGAAAACGTTGCCTCTCAGAAAACAGACGGAAGGTCTACCAGGCGCCGCTTGCGATTGAAAGAAAGATTTCCCATCTGGCTTGCCTTGTCCAAGGCGGTCAGCAGAAAAAACAGAGGCTCTCCGTTCTTTCCTTGAAAATGGCGGGACACCTCTTGAAACGCTGAGCCGCCGGCGCACGAACCGTTACAGGTTGCGGGAATAAATGCCCGTCTGAATTTCCCGAATGTAGGCTTCCTTCATCCGCAGACCCTCGGCGGCTTCCGCATCCCGGACGGCCTGCTCCCGGTCGTAATCCAGCTGGCGCAGCCGAATCTCCAACGGTGCAGGGTCGCGGCCCATTTCGCCCTCCAGCAGGGCGTAGCAGCATTTGGGCACCCCCATGGCGTTTCCCACACTGCCGGTATTGACGAGCACGCCGGGGGACAGGGTCCGCATGGCCTGCCGGTGCGCGTCCGCGTAGAACAGCCCGTCATAGGGAATGCCCTTTTCATCCACCAGAAAGGATTGCAGCAGCTCCCGGTCGTCCGCCACCGTGTACAGCTCCGGCATCACGGGACGGCCGTGAAACAGCCGGAACCGGCGGCCGCTGAACCACAGCTCCGACTCCCTGGACAGCTCCCGCAGACGGCGCAGCCGTTCCGGGCCAAGCTGCTCCCAGTAATAACGATCGTTGGGAAAGCTGCGGAAACCAACGCCATAATCCCAGTTTCCGCCGATAACGAGCTGGCAGTGCGCAAAGGCCCAGTCGAAGGTAAAGAGGCTGCTGGGCCCTTTGCCGACAATGTCTCCCAGACAGATGATTTGATCCGGCTTCGTCAGGGCCAGATCCCGCTCCAACGCTTCCGTGGCGGGACGGTTGCCGTGCAGATCGGCCACAAAGGCAATGCGCATCGCCCATTCTCCCTTTCTGAAAATATTCGATGGAAGTATAGCAGATTTTTCCGTGGGGAACAAGTTTCATTGTCATAACCGCTCGATTCATGGTACAATATTTGCGGCCCAGCCGCAATGAAAAAGAAGCATGTTATGCTGTTTTAAGGAAGAAAAAAGCTTCGGTCTGCAGAACTGGAACCAAAACCGGGGCAAATACAGGAAAGCGAGGAAAAGGTCCCATGAAACGAGAAGCACCAATGAAACGACGGCCCCCAAGGCGTTGGCTCGCCCTGCTTTTGACGGCCCTGCTGGCGTTTGCTCCGGCTGCGCTGGCGGAGGAAGAGGCGTCCGGCTTCGGCACCTTTTTGCAGCCGGAGGGCGTGGAGCTTTGCGCGGTGGAGGACGCGACGGGCCTTTCTGCGCCGGAAGGGCTGGAGGGCCTGTATGCGCTGATGCAGCGCTGCAATCCCTTCGCGTCCGCTTATGTGTTTCGGATGCCGAAGGGGCGGGCGCTGATGAGCGTTGCCTGCACGACCACCGGGGAGCCGAAGACCGCGCTGGAGCTGCTGGAAAGCTGGCCGCAGATCCTGAATGCCTTGCAGAGCGAGGGCAAATCCCTGACGATTGAGAATACCTATCCTCGAGTGGAAACGTTATACGACCGTCAGACGCTGCACGTTCAGGCTGTACTGGAGGCGGCGGACAACAGCGGCCTGCGTGTCCGGCTGGACGGCGTGGCCTTTTATCAGGGGGACGATCTGATCGAACTGTGGCAGGCGTGGCCGGAGGTGACGACCTATCAGCTGATGCCGCTGGCTCTGCGGGAACTGCGGGACGATCTGGCTACGCTGAAGGAGCTGACGGACAGCTTTCAGTTTCAGGATTCGGACCGGAGTCAGGAGGAAAGTCTATGAAGACCGTCAGCGTCATTGTGCCCTGCTATAATGAAGAAGAGGCGGCGCCGATCTTTTACCGGGAATTTTTCAGCCGCACGGCGGAAATGGACTGCCAATGGGAACTCTGGTTTGTGGACGACGGCAGCACGGACGGTACGTTGGCGGAATTGCGCGCCCTGCGGGCGCAGGACGAACGGGTGCATTTCATCAGCTTTTCCCGGAATTTCGGCAAGGAAAGCGCCATGTATGCCGGTCTGGAAGCGGCCACAGGCGATTATGTGGCCATTATGGACGTGGATCTGCAGGATCCGCCGGAGCTGCTGCCCGGCATGCTTCAGAGCATCCGGGAGGAGGGCTATGACTGCGTGGCGACCCGCCGTGTTACCCGGAAGGGCGAGCCGCCCATCCGCAGTTTTTTCGCCCGGCAGTTCTACCGCCTGATCAACCACATTTCCAAGACGGAGATCGTGGATGGCGCACGGGACTTTCGCCTGATGACCCGTCAGATGGTGGACAGCATCCTCAGCCTGAAGGAAGTCAGCCGCTTTTCCAAGGGCATTTTCAGCTGGGTAGGATATCGCACCAAATGGCTGGAATATGAAAACGTGGAGCGGGTAGCGGGGGAAACCAAGTGGAACTTCTGGAAGCTGTTCCTCTATTCCATTGATGGCATCACCGCCTTTTCTACCGCGCCTCTGGCCGTTGCTTCGGTCACGGGCGTTGGTTTCTGCGGCGTGTCGATCCTCATGCTGTTGTATTTCTTCATCAAGACGCTCATCTGGGGCGACCCGGTGGCGGGCTTTCCGGCCATGATCTGCATCATTCTGTTTCTGGGCGGCATTCAGCTGTTCTGCGTGGGGATTCTGGGCCAATACCTGAGCAAGACCTATCTGGAAACCAAGCGCCGCCCCATTTATATCGCCCGGGAGAAGGAATAGGCCAAAGCTACGCCGGCCTGTTTACAAAAAAGCAAAAAAAAAATGTACAATCTTCTCCTGAACAGGGAAGAAAACCCTGCTCCTGTTCGTCTAATAATTGTGAAACGCCTTGCGAAGAAGATTCGCAGGGGAAACGGAGGGATTTTAGGATGAAACGTTGTCTTGCGATCTTGCTTGTCGCGGTTCTGCTGATCGGGCTGATGCCTTTGACCGGCGCTCTGGCGGCAACAGAGTACGCGACCGTGGTCGGCGGGTGGCTTCGCCTGCGGGAGAAGGCCTCCTTTAATGCCACCACCATCAGCAGCTACAAAACCGGAACGACCGTGAAGGTTCTCAGCATCAGCAACGGCTGGTACAGGGTGGAAACGCCCGACGGACGCACTGGCTATATGTACGGCCAGTATCTGCAGCCCACCAGCAGCAGCATGACCCCCGTGGCCAACACCAACGCCACCGTGGTCAGCGGCAACGGTTACGGCGTGCGGATGCGTTCCGGCCCCAGCACCACTTATTCCGTGCTGCGCAAGTGGCCGGTAGGCACCCGCGCCATCATTCTGGCGGAGGGCCAGAACTGGTGCCGCATCAGCGTGGGCGGCAACGTGGGTTACATGATGAGCCAGTTCCTGCGCAAGGACGGCAGCCCCGCTCCTTCCTATGACGGCGACGCCACCGTGTGGGCCGCCAACGGCAAGGGCGTGCGTCTGCGCACCGGCGCGGGCACCAGCTATTCCATCATCGGCGTATACAGCGTCGGCACTCAGGTGAAAATTTTGGAACGCTATAACGGCTGGTATAAGATTCAGATCGGCAGCCGCGTTGGCTACATGATGAGCCAGTTCCTGATCGAGAACAGCTCCTACAAGGTCAACGGCGTGACCATCAACAACCTCAAGCCTGTGGTGGGCAACATCCTGGCGGTGCAGAGCGTGGATCCTTCCAACGCCTCCATCACCTATCAGTGGCTGCGCACCGATGTGAACGGCAAGGAGTCCGTGGTGGGCACCAATGCCTCCTACGCCGTGACGGATCAGGACGTGGGCTGCACCTTCCGCCTGCGGGTGGATGGCTCCGGCAAGTGGACCGGCTACGCGGTCAGCGCCTACACCGCCGCCGTCACCAACCGGCAGCAGCTGGTGGGCGTGAAGTTCAATCATGACGCGCCCGTGGTGGGCGACCGTCTGGAGCCCGTCGTGGAGCCGAAGGACGCGACCTATGCCTGCCTGTGGCAGGTGGACGGCGTAAACGTCAGCACCAACAGCTATTATGTGGTGCCCGTGACCGCGGTCGGCAAGACCATCAAGCTGACCATTACCGGTACGGGCGCGTATAACGGCAGCTCTCTGGCCGCCATCGAGAGCCAGAAGGTTGCTACCGCCGGCACTGTGACCAGCGCCAGCATCGTCAACGTGACCACCAAGGACGCGGCCCCCAACGTGGGCGACCGTCTGCAGGCCGTCTATGCGCCCGCCTCCGCCAGTGTGAAGCTGACCTGGTATCTGGTGGACGACAGCGGCAATACCACCGTGATCTCCAACGCTCAGACCATCGAGGTCGGCTCCGGCTGCGTGGGCAAGGCCATCCGTCTGGTGGTGGAGGGCACCGGTAGCTACACCGGCAGCCAGCAGGTCGTGAACACCGGCAAGGTGACCAACATCACCAACCTGACCGGCGTGACCATCGAGGGCGCCGCCCAGCCGCTGGTCAACGCCAATCCCACGATGCTGCAGGCCAAGGTTCAGCCCAAGGAGGCCGAAGCCACGGCCCTGACCTATCAGTGGCTGCGCGACAAGGCGGAGATCCCCGGTGCGACCGGCGCGACCTACACCGTCACGGCGGACGATCAGGATAAGGCCATCTCCGTGGTGGTCAAGGCCCAGAGCAGCAACACCTCCTTCCGCGGCGAGGCCACCAGCGCCGAAACCCAGAAGGTAGTCGTGGAGCCCGGCTCCATCGTGATGACCGGCGCCGACAAACTGATGGAGGGCGTTGACTGCTCCATTACGCTGGCCGTCAAGTCCGGCTCTGCCGTCAACTGGAATGTGACCCTCAAGCCCAGCAATCCGGGCCTGTCCATCAATGGCAGCGTCCTCAGCGGCAAGCCCAGTGCCTCCGGTACCTATACCGTTGAAGTGACCGCGGCCAACGCGGCGGGCAGCAGCTACAACAGCTTTACCCTGAACATCGCGGCGCAGCCTTCCGAGGTTCCTGCGGTGCAGCCCAAGGAAGACGGCTCCTTTGAAAAGGACGCTGCGGTGAACGTGAAGTTCGAAGCGGCCAACGGCCCGCTGAACGGCTGGAAATTCGAAGGAACCATTCCGGAAGGCTTGAAGTTTGATCCTACCACCGGCGTTCTGAGCGGCTCTACTTCCGCTGTTGGCACCTACACCATTCAGGTGTACGCGCAGAACAAGAACGGCTGGTCCGCTGCGACGGCCTACACCTTCACGATCAAGGATGGCGCTGTTCCCACGGAACCGCTGACTCTGGAAAATGTTCTCCTTCAAGTGAACTCCGGCGAGGGCTTCAATGGCACTATGTCCGCCAAAGGCGGCGTTGCCCCCTACTCCTATGAGTTTGTGACCACTGGCGAGAAGCTCGACGTCAACATCAACTCTATGACCGGCGATCTTTCCAGCAGCGGTATCACCGTGGAGAGCGAGACCTCCTATCAGCTGACCGTAAGAGTTACCGATGCAAAGGGCAGCGCGGTGGACGCCACCCTGACCATTCATGTGAAGCCCGCGGAAAGCAAGACGGAAACGGGTACGCAGGATCAGAACGATCCTGCGCAGACCCCCGTCACGCTGGAGGGCGACGCTTATGTGGAGCCTGTCGTCGTGGAAGAAGTCCCGGTCTTTGAGCCTGCGGCTGTGCCTGAAAGCGCCAATGTGCTGGCCAAGCCCAAGCATGTAAAGCTGGTGCTGAAGAAGGACGGTTCCTGGCTGCTGAAATGGGATGCGGTCGAGAACGCCGCCGGCTACCGGCTGGTGAAGGCCAATACGGATAACGAGCCTTCCGAGCTGGAAAACCCCCAGTATAAATTCTCCAAGGAACCCAAGGCGGGCGTGGAGTATGTGATCTGGGCGGTTGCCGCCGACGGCTCCGCGGGCGAATATGTGG
>CAKUCE010000045.1 GCA_934643535.1 uncultured Clostridia bacterium
GAAAAGCCACCGCTCCGGGGCGAAGCAGCACATCCACGTCGCCGCCAATGAGACGCGCGTCCGTATCCAACCGAAAGGAAAGGGCGGAGAAATGCCGTCCGCGGTTCTCCCGATGCACCTGCGCTTCACAGGTGTTTTGCAGCCGCAGCACATCCAGCAGTTGAAAGGTCAGCGCTTCGTTTTCGAAGATCATGCGATCCACCTCGCTGAAAGCATATCATGACAGTTTCGATTTTTCAACCTTTTTGTTCGATAATCAGGTTTCCAGTCATAAAATGCGCCGCTATAATGACAGGGAAACATTTGTTGGAAAAGGAGAAAACCATGCCTGATATGATTTCTGATTCGGTCAATACCTGCTCCAGCCCTTCGGATTTGAAGATCACGGATATGCGTTTCGTCGATATTGACGGCGCGCCCAAACGTTGTACGATTTTGAAAATTGAAACCAATCAGGGCCTCACCGGATATGGCGAGGTTCGGGACGCATCCAGCAAGACCTATGCTCTGATGCTCAAGAGCCGCATTCTGGGCGAAAATCCCTGCAATGTAGATAAGATTTTCCGCAAGATTAAGCAGTTCGGCGGGCATTCCCGGCAGGGCGGCGGCGTCAGCGGCATTGAGATCGCCCTGTGGGATCTGGCGGGCAAAGCCTATGGCGTGCCCCTGTACCAGCTGCTGGGCGGCAAATTCCGGGATGAAATCCGCGTGTACTGCGATACGGACGTAGAGGGCCGTCATACCGGTCACGATATGGGCCTTGCCCTGAAAAAGCGGCTGGATATGGGCTTTACCTTCCTCAAGATGGATCTGGGCATCGGCCTTCTGATGGACGAGCCGGGGGCGTTGACCGCTCCTCTGGGCTTTCTGGACGATATGAAGCGCTATGCGCCTCACATTCTGAATGTACAGGGCGGTTCCGTCACGCCGGACATGGTGCGCCATCAGAAGAGCTACGACATGGTGCATACCGCCCACCCCTTCACCGGCATTCATTTGACCGAGCATGGATTGGATGTGCTGGAAAACTACGTCCGGGAGGTCCGGGATGTGATCGGCTACGATGTGCCGCTGGCCATCGACCATTTCGGCCACGTATGTGTGGAGGACTGCATCCGCTTCGCCCGCCGCATGGAGAAATACAACCTGGCGTGGATGGAGGACATGGTGCCGTGGATGTACACCGACCAGTACGTTCGTCTGCGCAACAGCACCACCATTCCCGTCTGCACCGGCGAGGATATTTACCTCAAGGAAAATTTCCGCCCGCTGATCGAGCAAGGCGGCGTGTCGGTGATTCATCCCGACATCCTGACCTGCGGCGGCGCGCTGGAACTGAAAAAGATCGCCGATCTGGCGGACGACCATGGCGTGGCCGTGGCGGTCCATATGGCGGAAAGCCCGGTGGGCTGTCTGGCGGCGGTGCAGACTGCGGCGGCCATGAATCACGTGCTGGCACTGGAATTCCACTCGGTGGACGTGCCGTGGTGGGGGGATATGGTCACGGGCACTCCCCGGCCCCTGTTCCGGAACGGCTTCATCAAGGTGCCCGAGAAGCCGGGCCTTGGCTTCGACGAACTGAACGAAGAAGTGCTTCGGGAGCACATCAACCCGAACATTCCCGGCATGTGGGAACCCACCGATCAGTGGAATCAGGAGTTTTCCAACGACCGGATCTGGAGCTGACAGTCGCAGAAAGAAGGAGTAGCGGATATGGAACGCAGGGATTATCTTCTCAAGCCCTTCGAACAGGAAAAGGAATATATGGAACGCCGGGTGGCCGAGGGCATAGAAGCCCGGAAGGCGGACGCACGGCTGAAGATCCTGCACCGGGACGGAACGCCGGTTTCCGGCGCGCGCATTCGGGCAAAGCAGACGAAGCACGCTTTTCTCCACGGCGCGAACGTCTTTATGCTGGACGAAATGGAAACGCCCGAAAAGAACCGGGCCTACCGGGAGGATTTTGCGCGGGTGTTCAATCTGGCCACCCTGCCCTTTTACTGGTCCGATCTGGAACCCCGGCCCGGCGCGCTTCGGTTTACCAAGGGCAGCGAGAAAGTCTATCGTCGGCCCACGCCTGATCTTTGTCTGGAGTATTGCCGGGAAAAGAACATCACGCCCAAGCTCCATTGCCTGAACTACGACCAGTGGACGCCCACCTGGGTCGATCACAACAACGTGGCCGAGGTCAAACGCCTGCTGGAAAAGCGTTTCTCAGAGATCGCCGCCCGCTATGCCGGGCAGATCCACTGCATGGAGGTCATTAACGAAACGCTGCTGTGGTACGGTGAATGGAAGGATCAGGGACGGTGGAGCACACAGTTCTTTTTTGAGGATGATCTGGTGGAATGGAGCTTTCAGTGCGCCCGCAAATATTTCCCCCAGAATGAACTCATCATCAACGAAGCCACCGAGCAGGCGTGGGATGTTCACGCGGCGGGGCGCAGCGCCTATTCCGCCGTTATCGCCGACAGCATCCGCAAGGGCGCGGTTATCGACGGCATCGGTCTGCAATACCATCTCTTTTACCCCCGAGAGCGGAAGGCGGAACAGGCCTGTCCGCTGCTGAGTCCCAAACGCCTGTATGATTGTATGGATCATTACTGGAATCGTTATCACAAGCCCCTGCAGGTGACGGAGGTCACCATCCCCGCCTATTCCAACAGCGCGGAGGACGAAGCGCTGCAGGCCGAGGTGCTGGAAAAGCTGTTCACCATCTGGTTCAGCCATCCCGCCATGGAAGCGGCGATCTACTGGAATCTGGTGGATGGATACGCGGCATTCGCTCCGCAGGGGGATATGACTGCCGGTGAAAATTACTACCACGGCGGCCTGATCCGCTTCGATATGACCCACAAGCCCGCCTATGACATGATGAACGAGCTGTTCCGCCATCGTTTCCGCACGGAGATGGAGGGGGAGGCCGACGGTCAGGGATGCGCGGCGTTCCGCGGTTTCGAGGGCGATTATGAACTCACCGTGGAAAAGAACGGTCACAGCGTGAAAGTCCCGTTCCCCCTGCAGAGAGACGGCGGAGAAGTCGAGATTCGTTTGGAGGATTAACGATGCTGTTCAACACAAGAGAAGAGATCATCGCGCTGACCCCGGAATGGACGGGGGAGCGCTTCGAGGACGGTCGCCCCAGGGTGGCGGACAAGTATCTGGACGCGCTGTATGGCATGACGCTGGAAGAGCTCTGGAAGCCCATTTTCGTCAAGGGGTATGAAAGCCAGTTCATCGCCATGAAATCCCTGCATCCGGAGTTCAAGGAGGACGGCACGGTGAACCGGAAGCTGGTAGGCCGGGCCGTAACGGCCATGTACGCCCCGGTGCGCCCGGACTACAAGGAGGCCATGAACGCCATGGCCCGGGCCAAAGGCCTGTCGGGCACGCCCAATCAGTGGGTCATCGACAGCCTGACCGACCGGGACGTGATCGTTATCGACATGTTTGACAAGGTGTACAAGGGCACCTTCCTGGGCGGCAACCTGACCACCGCCATCCATCAGAAAACCGGCAGCGGCGGCGCGGTCATCTGGGGCGGCATCCGGGACATCGAGCAGATGCACCGGGTGCCGGACGTGCAGGTGTACTACCGGGGCATCGACCCTACGCCCATCCGGGACTTCGTCATGACGGGCATGAACTGCCCGGTTCGGCTGGGCGACGGCCGGGACGCGGCCATCTGCCTGCCCGGCGACGTGGTGTACGGCTGCTCCGGCGGCGTCCTGTTCATTCCGCCCCAGCTGGTGGTGGACGTGGTGGACGGCGGCGCAAAGACGCAGGTGAAGGATCTGTTCGGCTTTGAAATGATCAGCCAGAACCGATTCACCACCGCCCAGATTGACAAGAACACGTGGAGCGAGGAAATGCTGGACCTGCTGATGGAGTTCATCCGCACCGACGAATGGGCCGCGGCCTATCGGGACATCGACTGGTCGAAGGAATACGACCTGGCCCGCAACGGGGACCCCACCGACACCCAGTCGGCGCTGTAAGGCGGGAAAGGCAGAATATGAGCGAAATCAAAACAAGGCGCGTACTGGTGACCGGCTCCTCCCGAGGAATCGGGCGGGCGCTGGCGCTGGGGCTGGCGCAGGACGGCTATGAGGTGGTCGTTCACTGCGCGTCCAACCGGGCAAAAGCCGAAGAAACCAGAAAACTCATCGAAGAAAAGGACGGAAAAGCCTCCGTTGTGACGGGCGATCTGACCGACCCCTGCACTGCTGAAAGACTTATGGCCGAGGTTGGCCCGCTGGACGCGCTGGTGCTGGATGCATCCCTGCAAATCCGCCGCCCGTGGCCGGAGATCTCACTGGAAGAATACCAGAAGCAGATGACCTGCAACTTCTATTCCTCCCTCCGGCTCATTCAGCTGGCGGTGCCCCATATGAAGGCGCAGAAATGGGGGAGAATCGTCACCATCGGCTCGGTGCAGGAACGCAAGCCTCACCCCGATATGCTGGTGTATTCGGCCTCCAAGGCGGCGCAGACCAACATGGTGCAGTCGCTGGCGCAGCAGCTGGCGGCGGACGGGATCACGGTGAACAACGTCGCCCCCGGCGTGATCCTCACCGACCGAAACGTGGAGGCGCTGGACGATCCCGCCTACGCGGCGCAGGTGACGGCCTCCATTCCCGCAGGATTCTACGGCGAGCCGCAGGACTGCGCCGGAGCGGTACGGCTGCTCCTGAGCGACGCGGCCCGCTATATCACCGGCCAATCCATTTATGTGGATGGGGGAAAGAGCCTGTGATTACGGCTTGTCCAGCTCTTCCTTTCCTTCCTTTTCAGCCTTGGCAAACGCGCCGGGAGCCGCGCCAAGCACCTGCTTGAAAACGCGGGAGCAGTAGCTGGAGGACGAAAAGCCCGCCTCCAGCGCCGCCGCCTGCAGCGTCCAGCCATCCTGAAGCAGCGCCACGACTTTCTCCACCCTCATCCGGCGGATCAGCTCGATCATGGAGGTGTTCATCTCGCTGCGCACCGTGTGACATAAGGTAGAACGGGATACGTTCAGCGCCGCGGCAATGCTGTCCAGCGTCATGGGCCGGGACAGATTGCTGCGGACGTAGGTCTTGATCTTCTTGCACAGAGGCGGTTCCGTGCGGCGGATCAGCCCCTGAATGTAGACGTATTTGGCCAGTGCGTCCAACATGTGGCAGGCGGAGAGCATCTTTTCGCTGGTCATGACGGGAAGTTGCTGGTAAAGCCGCTGCATTTCGTCTGCATCCATCCCCAGAGAACGCCATTTTTCCAGAATTTCAGGCGTGAGTCCGCCTTCCTCGCCGGAGATCCGCACCTGACCGATCATGAAATAACCGATGGTGCGGCCGGATTCCAGCACCGGATAGGTGTATTCATGAAGCCCGGCATGGCATACCAGACGGCAGACTTCTCCCGTTTCCCGGGCATGGTTGAGGCCGCGCGCGTCGCAGTATTCGCACTCATGCCGCAGGTCGTCGTTTTGCCGGAGCATGGAGCAGAACGGCGAGGCGTAGACCGTGTCGCCGATGACGGACCATTCCTCTCCCCGATACCAGAACGAAATGCAGATGCCCGTCAGGGTCCGAAAATCCCTTAACAGCTCCTGCAGTTTCTGCTTGTCGATGGTCATGCCTGCCATGAAATCCCTCCCTGAAATGAATCATCGGGCAATGGTAACGCCGTAGTACAAAAGCGCGTAGCCTTCCCCGGCGCGGATCTCCAGCCCGCGCAATGCCCGGCCCGCTTCCAGCGGCAGACGCAGCAGATGAGCCGCATAGCGCTCCCGGTCCGGGTCGTTGATAAAGCGCAGCACACAGGGCGCGTTGGAGGCCACAGGACGGATGCGGGACGGGCCGAACCAGCCTGCGGCGGTCGTGACCTCAAGGCCGTTTCGCAGAGGAATGATCTGCCGTCCGCCGTCCGCATAGCAGACGACGCATTGCCCCGCTTCCTCGCCAAACGTCCCTTCGATGGGAAAGCCCTTGGGCATGCTGACGCTGCCTAGCAGGTACAGCGCCCGCCCAGAGCCGTCCAGCGGCAGAAAAACCTGCCCGGCGGCGGGACGCATCACGACCAGCGGCTTTTCCAGCAGCGATACGGGCAGGCTGCCCAGCCGGTCCGGCGTTTCCGGCAGAACCGGGCCGAAGCGCATCACCCGCAGCTTCCGCTCCCCGAAGACAAAACGGGGGATGGGCTGCGCGGCCAGCGCCATCATGTCGTCCCACGCGGCGGCCTGAGACGGCTCCGCTGCCGCAGCAGTCAGATGGAACGGTTCCAGAGCCGTCTCTTCCACCTGCGGGGGCAGGATCTCCAGACGGCGGCATTCGGGCCGGGGCTGAGAGAAGGCGAGACATTTCTCCTGAAACACGGCGTAGTTCAGCAGCGGCCGCCGGAAGCGGTCTACCAGCGCCTCGCATAAAAGCCCGTCATGGCAGGCAGGCGCGGCCCGGTTGAATTCGAACACCTCGGCCCAGCACCACAGAAACGCCCCTGCCAGCACCGGCTGATCGTCCGGGTTTTCCCAAAGGGCGCGCAGGGCATCCAGAAAGCGGCCGAACAGGTCAGGGTTGTTGAAAACGTGGTAGCCGCCCCATTCAGTGAACAAAAGCGGCTTGTCGTTCAGCTCCCGGGCGCTTTCCAGCATCCGTTCATCCGTCGGCGCATAGGGGTGCATGGTATAAAAATCCAGCCCGCATTCAGCAAAGTATTTGCGGGTCATGGGAATGTCCATGCAGTTGGCCCCGGACACCAGATGAACGGGGTCGTTCTCCCGGCAGACCTGGGCGGCGGCCCGGAGAAATTCCGGGGTGAAGATGCACTCGTTGAAGCTGAGCCAGAAGGCCACGCACACGTGGCTTCGATCCCGGAGAACCGTGCGGCGCATGACCTCCAGACTGCCGTCGAAGATCGCCTGATTCTTCATGTCCGACCACCACAGGCCGGGCTCCTCGGAGACCATCAGGCCCAGCTCGTCCGCCAGTTCCAGAATATGGGGATGGTGAGGATAATGAACCAGACGGACAAAATTGGCCCCCGCGGCCTTGATCATGGTCATGTCCCGCCGCATCTGCTCCCGGGTCAGCACATGGCCCTGATCGCCCCAAAGGTCATGACGGCATACGCCCATCAGAAAAAGGGGCCTGCCGTTCAGCAGGAAGCGCTTGCCATGGACCTTCAGTTCCTTGAAGCCCACCCGCTGAACCAGCCGGTCGCAGGGCGCGCCGTTTCGAATCAGCATGGTTTCCAGCGTGTACAGGGCGGGAACCTCCGGCGACCAAAGAAGGGGATTCGCCACCGGGAAGGAAAGTTCCTGTTCCGTCGTTTCCTTTGGGGCGGAGAGGGAAAACACGCGGCTGCAGGCGATGGAACCGTCCGGGGCCTTCAGGGTCAGGGAAATTCCGTCCGCTGCAGGGCCGTCGGCGGTCAGCTTCACATGGCACAGGGCGGAAGTATAGTCCGGCGACAGCTCCGTGCGGAAGAAAACATCCTCGATCCGGCTTTCATCCGTATAAACGATTGACACGTCCCGGATGATGCCGCTGTAGTTTTCCCAGCCTTCCGCCGGGCCGAAGGCGGCGGACAGATCGCGGACGATCACACGCAGCTCGTTTTGAAGGGCGCGGAGCATCCCGGTAACTTCGAATTCATAGGGGACATAGGGGAGCATGACGCCCAGCTTTTCCCCGTTGAGGACGACGTCCGCCTCATAGGTGATTCCATCCAGCCGCACAAAGGCGCGGCGTCCGGCTGTACCGGCCGGCAGGTCAAAAAAGCGGCGGCATTCGGCAAACCCCACCGGAAAGTCGGCGTAGGGAACCTGCCGTTGGATCCATGGGCCGTCCGCTGCACGATAGTCCCAGATCCCGTTCAGCGATTGAAGTTCGCGCATGGTGTTTCCTCCGTGTTGTTTGATGAGGTGTTTTGTATGATACCATAATTTCTCTACATTATATGTATCGGTGGAAAAATAATTGCACAATCGTTTTATTACATTGCTCGATTGTGCATTGTCCAAGACGCTCCTTATTGCTACAATCCAAGGCGTAGACAAACGCTGACGTTAACCAAATGCACAGACAGGGAGGTACTGATATGCGTTCCCATAAAGACAGGCTGGACAAGGGAGGGTTTTTCAGCAATCTTCGTTATGACGCTAAAAAGAATCCCATGCTACTGGTGATGATGATTCCCAGCGTCGCGTTTTTTCTGGTGTTCAATTATCTGCCCATGGTCGGTATCTATTATGCCTTCACGGACTACAACGTGCGCAGGGGTCTGTTCGGCAGCCGCTTTGTGGGCCTGAACAATTTCAAGTTTCTGTTTTCCTCCGGCGCAGCATGGACGTTTACGGCCAATACCCTGCTGTATAACATTATTTTCATCGTGATCGGCACGGCGCTGCGCATCGCTTTTGCCATCATGCTGGCGGAAATGAGTGCCAAGCTCTTCAAAAAGACCTGCCAGACGCTGATGTTCCTGCCGCACTTCGTGTCCATGGTGCTGGTGGGCACCATCTGCTTCGCCCTGTTCAACTCCAACGGCTTTATCAACAGCCTGCGGGTCACGCTGGGAATGGACAAGTTCTACTACTACGAAACGCCGTGGGTCTGGTACATTCTGATCCCCATCGTGAACTTCTGGAAGACCACCGGCTACGGCACCGTGGTTTATCTCTCGGCCATTACAGGTATCAGCGATGATCTGTACGAGGCGGCCGATCTGGACGGCGCCACCTTCTGGCAGGAGATCATCCACATCACCCTGCCCTGCCTGCGGCCCACGATCGTTATTCTGTTCCTGATGAGTCTGGGCAATATCATGCGCGGTCAGTTCGACCTGTTCTATCAGCTGGTGGGCAATGTGCCGCTGGTTCGGAACACCACCGAAATTATCGACACCTACGTGTTCCGCGCCGCTACCGAGACGTTCGATATCAGCCGCGGTACGGCGGTGGGCTTGTACCAGTCCGTGGTGGGTCTGCTGCTGGTGCTGGGCTCCAACGTGCTGGTGCGCAAGGTGGAGCCGGACATGGCGCTGTTCTGAGAAAGGAGGCTGGTCACTATGGAAATGCGCAGAAAATCCAATCGGGGCTACCGGGTGTTCAACCGGGTCTCCACGTTGCTGGTCGGGCTGTTCGCGTTGCTGTGCCTGCTTCCCTTCCTGCTTTTGCTGATCGGTTCCTTTACGGATAACGATGTGGTCGTCCGCAACGGTTACTCCTTCTTCCCGCAAAAATGGAGCGTGGACAGCTATGTATATCTGTTCCGCAATCCGCAGGGCCTGATCAACGCCTATAAGGTGACGATCATCACCACGCTGGCGACCACGGTCTTCGGTCTGTTTCTGACGGCCATGACCGGCTACGCCCTATCCCGGCAGGACTTCCGCAGCCGCAACGTGTTCTCCTTCATGTTCTACTTCACGCAGCTGTTTGGCGGCGGTCTGATCCCGTGGTACATGGTCATCACCCAGTATCTGGGAATGCGGGACACCATGTGGGCGCTGATCGTTCCATCCCTTCTGAGCAGCTACAACATCCTGCTGATGCGGAATTTCATCAAGCAGTGCGTGCCCAACGAGGTGGTGGAATCCGCCCGGATCGACGGCGCGGGCGACCTGCGCATCTTCGTGCAGATCGTGCTGCGGCTGGCCACGCCCGCGCTGGCCACCATCGGCCTGTTCATCGCCCTGGGCAAGTGGAACGACTGGTATTCCTCCATGCTGTTCATCAAGACCGAGTCCAAGCACACGCTGCAGTATTACCTCTACCGCATGGTCAACATGGCCAACGCCATCAAGAGCATGCAGCAGGCGGGCGTGAGTACGGACGTGAAGCTGCCCTCCGAAACGCTGAAAATGGCCATGGCCATTGTGGCTACCGGACCGGTGGTGCTGGTTTATCCCTTCGTGCAGCGCTATTTCGTCAAAGGCCTGACCGTGGGCGCGGTCAAGGGCTGATCCTCCTTGCTTATTAGCGGTCAAAGACCGCCGATAGATATTCATTCAAAGAAAGGAAGTCTCTGGAATGAAGAAACTCATCTCTCTGGTACTGGTTCTCATGCTGGCTCTGTCCCTCGTTCCCGCCGCCGTGGCTGAAGCGAAGGAGCCCGTCCATCTGGTAACCATCTCCGCCGGCAGCAAGCCCGTCGGATACGACGCGGTCATGGAAGCCGCCAACGCTTACTCCGCCGAAAAGTACGGCATCACCATCGAAGTCCGCTTCCTGGACTGGGACCCCAAAACCACCTATCCCATCATCATGAACACCGGCGACGGCGTTGACATGGTGTGGTATTCCTCCTGGCCGGGCTCTCCCGACTACGCCCGTCAGGGTGCCTTCATGGAGCTGGAAGACTACCTGGAGCTGCCTGAATACGCCGATTTGAAGAACGCTATCAGCGAGACCGCCTGGAACGACGTGAAGATCGACGGCCACATCTACTGCATCCCCGCTCCCGAAACCACCTACGCCGCCAACAACGGTATCATCTACCGCTCCGACCTGTGCGAAAAGCTGGACCTGCCCGTGCCGAACACCGTCGAGAACGCCGTGGCCTATCTGGAAGGCGTGAAGGCCGCTTACCCGGATGTGAATCCTCTGTGCACCGCGTTCACCCGCGGCTATGACTTCGCCCGTCTGGAGCAGGTCGTCTGGGCTCCCGGCACTGTGAACTACGGTCTGGTGCCCGTTGGCTCCGCTGACAATCTGGTCAACTACTACGCTTCCGACGCTCAGCTGGAAGATTACAAGCTCATCCGCTCTCTGGTGGAAAAGGGCATCGTCAGCCGCGACCTGCAGAACGATACGGTGGCTGCCGACGAAAAGCTGAAGGCCGGCACCGCCATGATGGAAATCGGCCATCTGGACAACTTCATCGGCCGCTACAGCGCGTTGGAAAACGCCAAGGCCGAGGATCCCTCCAAGGCTGACTGGACGCTGGACTTCATCCCCTTCAACGTGGCTCAGGGCTACGTGCTGCAGGATGCTGCCACCACCGTCAACGCCACGGGTATCAGCTTCGCTTACCCCGATCACATCAAGGAATCCCTGACCTACATTCAGGCCGTGCTGACCGATCCCACCCTGCATCACCTCATCCGTTACGGTATCGAGGGCGTGCACTACGAACTGGACGAGAACGGCAACTACGTCAACCTGTCCGAGGACTTCGGTCCCTGCGGTCTGTCCACCTGGAACTGGCGTTCTGACGCTCTGAGCCTGGAAGGCGGCAACAGCGTCGGCGACGTTAAGCGCCGCGAGATCCTGGATCAGTACAAGGCCTGCGAAGCCCTGACCTGCGCTTTCACCTTCGACCGCACCAGCGTGGAGGACGAAGTGTCCAATTTCCAGCTCGTGGTCGATCAGTACCTCAAGCCCCTCCAGTACGGTCTGGTAGAGGATGTGGAAGCCGGTCTGCAGACCTTCCGCGACAAGGCGGAAGAAGCCGGTGTCAGCAAGATTCAGGAAGAATACACCCGTCAGTACACCGAATGGCTGGCCAACAACAAGTAAGTCTTCGGTCGTAAACAACCCTTCCGTCCCCGGCAGCTCCTCGCTGCCGGGGACAATGTTCATCAGCAATTCATTTCACCGGCCGCAAACAGGCCGAAAGGAAGAAAAGCGGCAATGAAAACCAATTCAAGCACTTCATCGATTCCATCCATCCAATGGAGCGAAACCATTCCCGCAGTGGGAAAATATGACGTGATCGTGGCAGGCGGCGGCATTTCCGGCGTGGCGGCGGCGCTTTCCGCTGCAAGGCTGGGCAAAAGCACCCTGCTTCTGGAGAAAAACACGGCGCTGGGCGGACTGGCGACCATCGGCCTCATCAATTTCTGGGTGCCTCTGTGCAACGGCCGGGGCAAACAGATCATCAAGGGCATGGCCGAGGAGCTGCTGCGGCTGTCGATCCGCTACGGTTTCGATTCACTGTCCGACGAGTGGAAAAACGGCGAGCCGGATCACCCGACCACCAACCGCTACGTTACCCGCTACTCCATCGGCCTGTTCGCCCTGGCGCTGGTTGACCTGCTTCATTCCAGCGGCGTGAAGATCCTTTACGACTCCGTGGTTTCCCAACCCGTTATGGAGGGCGGACATTGCAGGGGTCTGATCGTGGACGGCAAGTCGGGCCGTCAGTTTTACGAAGCCGGCATGGTGGTGGATGCGACCGGCGATGCGGACGTGCTGCTGCGGGCAGGAGTCCCCACGGTGGACGGCGAAAACTTCTTTACCATGGTGGCCTACGGTACCGATCTGGCCCATTGCAGGCAGGCCGTGGAGAAGAACGACGTGGGTCTGGCCTGCGTGTCCTACCACGGCGGCAACGCTTCGCTGTACGGACAGGATCATCCGGCAGATATGCCCAGGTTCCCCGGCGCGTCCGTGGAGGTTGTCAGCGATTATCTGATTCAGAATCAGCTCAAGCTGTTTGAGAAGGTGAAGGATCAGCCACGGATGGAGCGGGACGTGCAGTACCTGCCCGCCGAGGCCCAGCTGCGCACCACCCGCCATATCGACGGCGATGCCACCTTGACCATGGACGATCTGTACCGCCATCAGGAAACCTCCATCGGGGCCATTTGCGACTTTGACCATCGGGATCGGCTGTTTGAGGTGCCCTTCGGCACGCTGGTGAAGCACGGCTTCGACAACCTGCTGACCTGCGGCCGCAGCGCTTCCGCTTCCGGCTGGGGCTGGGACGTGCTGCGGGTGATTCCGCCCGCCGTGCTGACCGGTCAGGCAGCCGGAATTGCCGCCGCGCTGGCGCTGGACGAGAAAAAGCCCGTTTACGACGCGCCTGTGCCCGCAATTCAGAAGGTGCTGGCCGATACCGGCGTCATCATCCATTTTGACGACGCTTGGGTGCCCGCCGACCGGAACGCCGAAACCTTTGCGCAGACCGAGGGCCATCTCTGACGGCAGACCTAACGTCGAAAGGACAGGATGAAAATGAAGAAATTTACGACCCGTTATCTGGACGGAAAGAAGGAAAAAAGCGTCGCGGAGCTTCAATGGGACGAGACGCTGACCGAGCAGGAGAACCGGCTGATCAATCTGTACCCCGAGGTGCAGTACCAGACCCTTCAGGGCTTCGGCGGCGCGTTCACCGACGCGTCCGGCTATGTGTTCGCCAAAATGCCGGAGGAGCTTCAGTGCAAGCTGGTTCACGACTATTTCTCCACGGAGGGCAACGCCTACACGCTGGGCCGGACCTCCGTGGACAGCTGCGATTTCTCCGCGGGCATCTATTGCTCCGATAATACCCCGGACGACTTTGAATTGAAGGATTTCGACCCGGCGCGCTCGGAGCAGTACGTCCTTCCGCTGGTGAAGATGGCGCAGGAGGAAGCCGGACGGCCCATCGGCATGATGCTGACCCCGTGGAGCCCCCCGGAATGGATGAAAACCAACCATTCCCGGCTGCATGGCGGTGAACTGAAGCCCGAATATTACAGCCTGTGGGCCGAATATATCTGCCGCTTCATCGAAGCCTATCAGCAGGCGGGCGTGGACGTGAAGATGCTTTCCTCCCAGAACGAGCCCAAGGCCGTGCAGACATGGGATTCCTGCCTGATGAGCGCCGCTCAGGAGCGGGAGTTCATCCAGCACCACCTTTATCCCGCCCTTAAGCGCCACCATCTGGAGGACGTCTGCCTGCTGATCTGGGATCACAACAAGGAGCGGGTGTTCGACCGGGTCAGCGAGACGCTGAACAATCCCGAAGTAGCGGAAATGGTTGGCGGCGCGGCGGTTCACTGGTACAGCGGAGACCATTTCGAAGCCCTGCAGATGACCCACGAGCGCTTCCCCAAGCTGCAGCTGGTCTTCTCCGAGGGCTGCGTGGAGTTCAGCCGTTTCGGCGGCACCCATCAGGTGCGGGACGCGGAAATGTACGCCCATGACGTGATCGGCAGCATGAACCACGGCCTGAACGCCTTCATTGACTGGAACCTGCTGCTGGACGGCAAGGGCGGCCCCAACCATGTGGGCAATTTCTGCTCCGCTCCCGCCATGTACGACGAGGAGACAGGCGAGCTTCGCTACAATCTGTCCTTCGACTATCTGGGTCATTTCAGCCACTATATCCGGCCCGGCGCGGTGCGCATCGGCATGTCCCGCTTCGGGGAAGCGCTGGAAGCGCTGGCCGTTCGGAATCCGGACGGAACGATCGTGGTCGTGGTGCTGAACCGCCGGGATGAGGACGCGAAGTTCTTCCTCCGCAAGAATGGCCGCGTCGTGGAAACGATGCAGGAAGCCCATTCCATCAGCACCTATGTGATGGACGCAGACGAATAATCAGCAGCCCCTTCGGTTTCTCCTGTGGGATGGAAAACCGAAGGGGTTTTTCTATGGAAAATTGGGGCTTGCTTCCTGTTATTTTTTGCTGTATAGTAAAGAAACTTACAAAACCTTTTGCCTCAATTTTGACAAACGGAAAGGAGCCGATGATATGCCCCTTCATAACCAGCAGCGGGAGGCGGAGATTGCCCGCCGCGCCCGGGAGATCGTGGAACAGATGACCGTGGAGGAATGCGTGTGGCAGACCCTTTATAC
>CAKUCE010000046.1 GCA_934643535.1 uncultured Clostridia bacterium
GGTAGAAGCAGTATCCGCCCTCAATACCGCCGGCGAAAATCAACTGATGTATTATGAAGACATTCATACCCGCAGCGACGTTTTTGCCGAACAAAATCTCAAATTAAATCAGTTGAATGAATTGATTCGTTCAGGCGATGAAATCCGTGCCCAGCAGCAGTTAGACGAACTGATCGAGTGCATACGTCAATGTACCTCTTCTATTCCGCTGCAACTGTACTCCAGCGTCCGCGTTTTGAATATTCTCATTCAACAGGCTCGTCAGTTCAACCTGAATTTTCCTCCGGATCAGATTGGATGGTTGTATCTTTCTACATCTATAGAAAACTTTCACGATGGCATTGTAGAAATCGTTTACGAAAGCTGCGATGCTGCTCTTCGACAAAAAAATGCTGAAAGTGACGACTATTCCAAGAGAATTATCGCTTTCGTCGAAGAGCACTATCTAGATTACGCCATGAGCCTAGACTTGTTGTCAGATCATTTTTCCATCTCCTCGGCTCAGGTCAGTCGACTTTTCAAAAGTGCAACGGGCGAATCCTTCAAAGATTTTATGATCCGAAAACGAATTCTTTATGCCCGTCATCTGCTCCAATCAGAGAACATTCCCGTGGCTGAATTGTGTACCCGAGTCGGTTATACAAACGTCTCTCATTTTATCAAGGTTTTCAAAGCTCAAACGGGTTTAACACCGGCCGCATGGCGAAAAACTATCTACGAAAATGAAAAAACGCCATAAATTCAGTTTTTCCCTTCCACCAATACGTACCATCCCTCTTGGGTATGGCGCTGTATAAAAGAAATTTGCCGCATTTTTTGCATTGGCACTGTTTTCTCCTGACGAATCTTTTGTGGATAAAACCCGCTCAGTCGTTCGAAGCGAGCTCTTTCCCTTGCTGAAACTGAAAAAACGGATCCGTTGGTTTCCTCCCAAAACACTCTTTCATCCAAATAAGCCATCTGGTTGACCGTCTTGTTCAACCGAAGCGCTCCCAGCAATTCGTCCAGTTCACAATCGTATTCCCATAGCTTACCTTTTGTCGTAGTCAAAAAAAGCTTTTTTCTTTCAGGTAGCGTAAATACTAACAATGCTTTGTCCTCACCTAAAAAAATTTCTTTTTTATTTCGAATAACCGCCTCTCTCGGTGCACGACGTTCACCTGTCATTTCCAGCATCGTGTCCTGATGAAGAATCTTCGGTCGAAGATGATCCAGCGTCAACACGTTCAGCCGTCCGTCGCCCTGGAGCTCCAAAAAACGTGTCTGCCGAGTGCCATCCCTTGCTGCAGAGGTTAATACACCACAGGAAATATGCAGTACCCTTTCTGCCCAGGTCAGAGCCGACGGATAATTGTGTCCCATATGAAAATGAGCGCTGCACCATGCTCGAAGCTGAGGATTTTTCTGAGCCAACCTCTTCCATCGCATTGCTTGAAAGCTGTGATCCAGATGGGCATCCGTTGCAGCAGAATGAATGGGCGGACAACAGCGAACACCGCTCCCGGCCATCGGAGCATGGGTCAAAAGAATCGTCGGCTTATACGAATGCTCTTTTAGCTGTGTTTCCAGCCATGAGAACTGCTCTTCAGACACAAAAAGTGCATGCTGAGTCAAATACGTTTTTTCCGGCTGACGTTCCACGCTCACACACAGCAGCAGTGCTTCCTCCGTTTCAATAGCCTGCCACGGCTGTTTTCGCCCAAAGCATTCAGTATACCAGTGCTCAGGAGAGCGTAACTGCACATCATCGGGTCGGTACTCTACGTCATGATTGCCCATCAGCGCTGCAACCGGACACTCCAGACGTGTCAGCATTTTACTTACGGCCAACATTCCTTCCAAAGAACCAAGCTGACCATTACAACCCATATCACCCATAAAAACAGCCATATCCGGCTTCTGTTCCCTTATCTGTTCCAGATAATTGAAAATTTTTGGTTCTTCTCCTTGCGCATACTGCAAATCTCCAATCAATGCCACCCTCATCATTTTCGTTCCTCTCTTGTCGGATCGATTCCTATAAAAAATATCATCGCCATGTTCGAAATGCAATGCCGGAAAAAAAGCGTTGGAAGTCAAGCGGTACTTTTCTTCATTCCCCCGCATTTATTTCATTCCTGGCCAGCCTGGCCAGAATTTTGGATTGACAGAGTCGGTAGACAGTCGTATCCTTAAGGAACGGTAACCACAGACGACTTTGGAGTTTTATTTGCCCGTAAAGGAGGATTGTTTCATGTCTTTCCAATGCACGGAAGCCGAATGGAAAATTCTGGAAATTTTGTGGGACGCTTCTCCGCGTTCCATGCCGGAAATGACCAAGCTGCTGGCCCCTTCCACCGGCTGGACCCGTCATACGGTCATCACGCTGCTCAAGCGCATGCAGGAGAAGGGAACCGTTTCGGTAGATGAAACTGGGCCGGTCAAAATGTATACGCCGCTGGTCAGTCGGGAAGAAGCCCGGGCCGATCAGACACAGAAGCTGCTGAGCAGGGTTTACTCCGGCAATGCCTCGCTTCTGATGAACGCTCTGGTCGATTCCGGCAAAATCACCGTGAAAGAAATGGAAGAGCTGGTGAAGACGCTGAAAAGCGAAGGAAGAGCATAGTTTTTTCAAAAACAACGCGGATTCATCCGCCGAAAAGCATTTCCTTTCGCCCCTGTCCGCTCTCCCATGAAACCAATGTTCCTCCCGGCAGCAAGGCCGCGAGGAACATTTTTTATTGACTTTTCATGACGTCGTCCCAAGTAAGAAACGCTGGCAGATAGCGCCGTTCCGCCCTTGTATCCTCTGCAAAGGCAAATCGTTCGCCGGTCTGAGCATTCACCGCACAGACGGTGGGATTCATATAGGCCATAAACGCCAGGGATTCAGGGTCTTCCGACGGGCAAAACGGCATGCTTAACGTTCCGCGCGTGATCCCCTTTGCCGTCCACACCGGAAGCAGGACGAATTCCTCGCCCTTTCGTTTCGGATCAATAAACGCCATGTATCCGAAACGCATTTCCTCCAGCGAGTACACATATCCATCTTTTACCCACTGTTCAAAAACCTTCAGGATCTCCCCAAAGTCCAGCAGCGGAAGATCGTTTCTGTCCACGCCGGTTTCCCGGGGCGCGCAGAGGGTAACGCCGACCCGGTCCGCCAGAAGAGCGCCTTGCGACACGTTGGCCGGGACGGGCGGAAGATCTCCCTCCTTTTCGCCGGGAGCTTCCAGTCGAAAATTCTGACCGATGAGATAGGGAATTCCATGAAACGAACTGTAAAAGGCCATCCAGAAACGCCGACCATACTGCTCGGAGGTTTCTTCCCGAAGCAGATAGTTTGTCAGCGCTCTTTCTTCCATTTCCCCAATGTTTTCTTTCAGGATCCGGATATAGGTCTCGGCCGCCTGTTCCCGGGAAAAACCCTGGCCGGGCGCAACGGGAAATTCCGCCACCAGATGGTTTTCCGTGTTTTCGTCCACGACGACCGACTCATTCAAATCCGTATAAGGTCCGCCCCAGGTGATCCGCACCGCCGGGACTTTCTCCACCTCCGGCACGATCACCGGCACATCCACCTTTACGGTATCCCCGTCCATCAGGTGGACGCCGTCCCCATGGGCGACGACGTACTCTCCCGTCCAGCGTTGGGGAAGGGTTTTCCGCAGGTCACGGATGGAAGCATAGCCGCCCGACGCTCCCGCCGTCGCATTCAGGCAGAGAAAAACCGCCCCCAGGCTCGCTGCCAACCATCTGCGTAATCTCATTCTCCGCTCCTTCCCGGGTATGTACACGCCGCCGTTAAGGCCGAACACCTGTAAGCAGTTCGTCCACCAGTTGAATGGCTTTGTGGAGACGGGCGTTGTAATCGCCGCTGATGATGGTAATCTTGTCGCCGAAGCCGTAATCCCGGTACATTTGCAGAAGGCGGTCGTTCAGAATGCGGCGGCGCTCCTCGTCGCCGTTGAGCCGCTGCCCGTCCGCCACCCAGCGCACGTCCGGCATCAAGTAGAAGAGCCGGTCGTAGCGGGTTTGGTCGATGTACTTCTCCACCAGTTCGTTGCGGTGGCCCATGTACAGCTCGCTGAAGTAGTCGGTGTAGGTGGCGTCTGTATCAAAGAAGCACACCTTGTTGGCCGAGCGCAGGGCGTGATAATCCTGCTCGTACTGAATATGAGCGATGCGGGCAAAGTCCTCGTCGGTGTAGATCGTCTCGTCGTTGCCCAGATAGTCCCGGGCGTAGTAGCGGCCTACTTCTTCCGACCAGGAGGTATTGTACAGCTTGGCCAGGCACTTGGTCAGCGTGGTCTTGCCGCAGCTTTCCGTGCCGGCGATCAGCACCTTTTTGGCAAAGAAGGGACGGGCCGCACCCAGAATGTAGTGCCAGTTGCCCAGAATGTTTTTTCGAATTTCCGTCGCGGAGATGGGATAGCGGGTGCGGCTGGGGTCGAACAGCTCCACCTTTGCCTCCGGGAAATAGCTGGCCAGCGTTTCGCTGTAGCTCAGATCGCCCACGAAAAACGCGTCGATGGGTGCGCCGACAGTCTCCCGCATGCGCTTGCTCCATTCCTGCCAGCCCTCTGGATAGACCGGAATATCGCTTTCATCCAGCACACGCACCTGAATATGAGGCATATCCTGCACCTGCTGGGAAAACCATTGTTTGCGCAGCCGGTAGGAAATTTCCGGCAGCCCGTCCGCTTCGCAGAGGGCGCGGGTCTGTTCCGCGTTGTCGGAAATGACCACGATCAGGTTCTGACACTTAGTGGAGGCTTCGATGATCTGATAGAGATGACCTCTGTGCGGGGGTAAAAATCTGCCGAAATATACGCCGGTCTGATACATGAATGATGGAACTCCCTTCCGTTTTGCAGCGGGAGAAAAACGCTCCGCCGCCTGACGTTATGCCCCCAAAGAATAGCATAACCCGAAGAGCAGGTCAAGCCGGAGAGAGCGTCCGGACAGGCGGAAGGGAAAATTTTTTCAGGCGGCAGGAGGGCGGAAAACCGATGCAGAATTCTGAAAGCAGACAGAGGCTGCCGCCGATGTTCGCACCGAAAAACACGACGAAAAAGCGAGGATACCAGAGATGGAATTTCATTCTGAAAATCTGAAAAACCCGGAATTTTTCTGTGAAAATCGTCTTCCCGCCCATTCCGATCATGAGGCTTTCGCCTGCATGGAGGATCTGGAGGCCGGAGAAAACCGCCTGCGGATGAGCCTGAATGGCTACTGGAAGTTCTTTTATGCCGTCAACGAAAAACAGCTGATCCCCGGTTTTGAACAGCCGGAATACGACTGCTCCGACTGGGCCGACATCGCCGTGCCCGCTCATGTGCAGATGGAGGGGTATGGCGTTCCCCAATACTGCAATATTCAGTACCCATGGGATGGCTCGGAAGATATCGAGCCGAATGAGATTCCCGGGCATTTCAACCCCGTAGCCTGCTACGTCAAGACCTTCGAGCTGCCGGAAAGCATGAAGGATCTGCCGGTGCGGGTATCCTTTCAGGGGGCGGAAAGCTGCGTGGCCCTGTGGCTCAACGGCCAGTACGTGGGCTTCAGCGGCGACAGCTTCACCCCCAGCGATTTTGACCTGACCCCCTACCTGCAGCCGGGCCGGAACAAGCTGGCCTGCCGGGTATACCGCTGGTGGGCGGGCAGTTGGGCGGAAGATCAGGACTTTTTCCGCTTCAGCGGCCTGTTCCGGGAGGTGTTCCTGTACGCCGTGCCCGCCGTCCACGTGCGCGACCTGAGCGTTCGCGCCCTGCTGGACGACGACTACCGGGACGGTACGCTGCAGGTGCGCGCCCAGATGGAAAGCAGGGGCGCGTGGCAGGTGGAGCTTCGGCTGACGGACGGCGGACAGGAGATCGTCTCCACCCGTCTTGAGGGAACGGGCGGCGAAGCCGTGGCCGAACTGACCGTGAAGGAGCCGGAAAAGTGGAGCGCCGAGTGCCCGAAGCTGTACCGGCTGCTGGTGACGGTGAAGGACGGCGATGGACGGGTCACGGAGGTCATCCGCCAGAACGTGGGTTTCCGCCGCTTTGAAATGAAGAACGGCGTGATGTGCCTGAACGGCAAGCGCATCGTGTTCAAGGGGGCGAACCGTCACGACTTCTGCGCCGAGCGGGGCCGCGCCGTCACGGCGGAGCATATCCGCCGCGATCTGCTCACCATGAAGCGGAACAACATCAACGCCGTGCGTACCTGCCATTACCCGGATCACGACGCGGTGTACGCCCTGTGCGACGAGCTGGGCCTGTACGTGATCGCGGAAAGCAATCTGGAATCCCACGGCATCTGGGATCAGATCGATCGGGGAAAGCGGCCGCTGAGCTTTGCGCTTCCCGGCGACCGCGAGGACTGGAAAGCCCAGATGCTGGACCGCATCGAGTCCACCTATCAGCGGGACAAGAATCATCCCTCCATCCTGATCTGGAGCTGCGGCAACGAATCGCTGGGCGGCAGCGTGCCCTACGCCATGAGCCAGCGCTTCCGGGAGCTGGACGATACCCGGCTGGTGCATTACGAAGGCACGGCCCACGACCGTCGCTATAACGACACCACCGACATGGAAAGCCAGATGTACACGCCCATCTGGAAAATCCGCAAATATCTGGCGGAGCATCGGGAAAAGCCCTTTATCCTGTGCGAATACACCCACGCCATGGGCAACTCCAACGGCGCGATGCACAAATACACCGAGTACGCTTACGAAGAGCCTCTGTACCAGGGCGGCTTCATCTGGGACTTCATCGACCAGAGCATTCGCGTGAAGGACCGGTACGGCAAGGACGCTTACCTCTACGGCGGCGATTTCGGCGACCGTCCCGCTGACTGGGATTTCAGCTGCAATGGCATCGTGTTCGGCGACGGCAGCGAGTCTCCCAAGATGCAGGAGGTCAAATACAATTATCAGAGCGTGTTTGCCGAGGTGGAGCGGGACAGCGTCACCATCCGCAACCGCAGCCTGTTCACCAGCACCGCCGCATGGCAGTGCATCGCCACGCTGAGCCGGGACGGCAAAGAGATCGCCCGTCAAGAACTCAAAACCGACGTGGCTCCCGGCGAAACGGTCACACTGCCTCTGCCCTTCCCGAAGCAGACCCGCGGCGGCGAATACGTTGTGACCCTTTCCTTCCGTCAGAGGGAAGCCACCGAATGGGCCGAGGCGGGCTATGAAGTCGCCTTCGGTCAGGGAAGCTGGTTGGTGGAGGAACCGAAGACCGTCATGCCCGCCGCCCCTGTGCGGGTTGTCGAAGGCGTGCAGAATCTGGGCGTGACCGGCGAGCATTTCAGCGTTCTGTTCAGCAAGTCGCAGGGCAAGCTGGTCTCCTACCGCGCAGGCGGCGTGGAAATGCTGAAGGCCGCGCCCATGCCCAACTTCTGGCGTGCGCCTACGGAAAACGACTATGGCAATCATATGCCCCAGCGCTACGGGCAGTGGAAACTGGCCTCGCTCTACGCTATGCCTACGGGTCAGCCGCAGGTAACGCTCGAAGCCGACGGCGGCGCGAGCATTACCTATCAGTACGCGCTGCCCACCACCCCGGCGGCCCAGTGCGCCGTCCGGTACACCGTGCATCCCTGCGGCCGCGTGGATGCTGAGCTGCGCTACGACCCGGTGAAGGAGCTGGGAGACATGCCGGAGTTCGGCATGCTCTTCACGCTGGACGCGCAGTACGATCAGATCCGGTACTACGGCATGGGCCCGGGCGAAAATTATGTGGACCGCTGCCACGGCGCGAAGCTGGGCCTGTGGGAGACCACGGCGCAGGAGAACGTCTCCCGCTACGTGCTGCCTCAGGAATGCGGCAACCGCACCGGCGTGCGCTGGGCGGAGGTGACGGACTTCCGGGGCCGGGGCCTGCGCTTCCTGTGCGCGGCCGAGAACGGCATGGAGACTTCCGTGCTGCCCTATACGCCCCACGAGCTGGAAAACGCCCGTCATCCCAATGAGCTTCCGCCGGTCTACAACACGGTGGTGCGCGTGGCCCTGCAGCAAATGGGCGTGGGCGGCGACGACAGTTGGGGCGCGAAGACCCACGAAGAGTACCTGCTCAACGTAGAAAAGCCGCTGGTGTTCCGTTTCAGCTTTGAAGCGGTGGTGCGGTAAAAAAGATTCCTTTTCCTGCCCGGCGCGGAAGAATGCGCCGGGCGTCGTTTTTTTGCTGCGGCCAATTCATCCATATATTCCGGCAATTTTTCTCTATGAAGCCGCCGCCGGTTCATGCTATAATGAGGCCATACTACTTTCCGTTCAGGTAACGGACGAAACGCAATCCAGCAATACAATGGAGGAAACGCCATGGAACATCCTTTTAACGTCGTACTGTACGGTGGCGATTACAACCCGGAGCAGTGGCCCAAAGAAATCTGGAAGGAAGACCTGCGGCTGTTCGATCTGGCCGGGATCAACAGCGCCACGGTGAACGTGTTCTCCTGGGCAAAGCTGCAGCCCTCGGAGGAAGAATACAACTTTGCAGAACTGGACGAGATCATTGACATGCTCTCCAGGGCGAATATCCGGATCGTGCTGGCCACTGCGACGGGCGCCATGCCCGCGTGGCTGGTGCGCAAGTATCCCGAGGTGGCCCGGGTGGACTACGAAGGCCGCCGCCACAAATTCGGCGGCCGGCACAACGCCTGCCCCAACAGCCCCGTTTTCCAGCATTACGCCCATGAGCTGGCTCACCGGCTGGCAGAACGCTACGGCAGCAATCCCCATGTGGTGTGCTGGCACGTCAGCAACGAATACGGCGGAGAATGCTACTGCGAAAACTGCGAAAAAGCATTCCGCGTGTGGCTTCGCAGGCGCTACGGCACGTTGGAAGCGCTGAATAAAGCGTGGAACACGTCTTTTTGGGGCCACACCTTCTACGATTGGGACGACGTCGTGGCCCCCAACGCGCTGAGCGACGGCATTGGCCGCGAAAAAACCGCCTTTGCGGGCATTTCCATCGACTACCGGCGCTTCATGTCCGACAGTCTGCTGGGCAATTTCACCATGGAGCGGGACGCCATCCGGGAGTGCGACCCCTCCACCCCCATCACCACCAACCTGATGGGCACCTACAAGGGGCTGGACTACTTCCGCTGGGCCAAAGAGATGGACGTCGTTTCCTGGGACAACTATCCTTCCTTCGATACGCCCTGGAGCATGACCGCCATGAACCACGATCTGATGCGTTCCCTGAAGGGCAAGCCCTTCATGCTGATGGAGCAGACTCCCAGCCAGCAGAACTGGCAGCCCTATAACTCCCTCAAGCGTCCCGGCCAGATGCGGGCGCAGAGCGTACAGACGCTGGCCCACGGCGCGGACACCATTCAGTTCTTCCAGCTGCGGCGTTCGGTGGGCGGCTGTGAGAAATTCCACGGCGCAGTGATCGAGCATGCGGGCACGGAGAACGCCCGGGTCTTCCGGGAAGTGGCAGCCTTCGGCAAGGAACTGCAAAACCTGACGGGAATGCTGGGCAGTGATTATCCCGCCAAGGTGGGCATGATCTTTGACTGGGACAACTACTGGGCGCTGGAATACACCAGCGGCCCCAGCGTGGACCTGAAATATGTGGATCAGCTGCACCGCTGTTACCGTTACTTCTACGAGCGGAATATCCCGGTGGACATGGTGCCCGCGGACGGAGACTTCTCCCGCTACCAGATCATCGCCGCCCCCGTGCTGTACATGTGCAAAAAGGGCATGAAGGAAGCGCTGGAAGCCTTTGTATCCAGCGGCGGCGTACTGGTGACCTCCTTCATGAGCGGTATCGTGGACGAGAGCGACAACGTGCATCTGGGCGGCTATCCCGGCCCCCTGCGCAAGCTGGCGGGCGTCTGGGCGGAAGAAATCGACGCGCTGGCTCCCAGCCAGACCAACCGGGTGCGCTTTGCGGACGGCAGCGAATTTACCTGCAATATGCTCTGCGACATTCTCCATCTGGAAGGGGCTGAGGCGCTGGCCGTCTACGGCGAGGATTTCTATCAGGGCACGCCTGCCGTGACCTGCAACCAGTTCGGGCAGGGCCGCGTTTATTACGCAGCCACGCAGCTGGCCCCGGAAGGGCTTAACAAGCTGCTGGACGAAGCCGTGCGGGCTGCGGGCGTTTCCCCCGTCGCCGCGCCCTGCTCCGGGCTGGAGGTCGTGCGCCGTCAGGGCGACGGCCATACCTTCACCTTCGTGATGAACCTGACGAAGGAAGCCCACCTTCTGCCGGATGAATTTGCCGGGCACAACGATCTGCTGACGGGCAGGACCGTCGAAAAGGGGCTGACGCTGCAGCCCTTCGACGTGCTGATCCTGGAAGACTGATCCAAAAAAACAAAATCCCGCCCTTTCGCTGGAAGGTGCGGGATTTTGCATTCTCCGGGTAGATTCGTATTTCCCGGCTGACCTGCGGCCAAATTTCCCGGACAAAAACGCCCGCCTATTCGTTTTTTCGAATGAGCGGGCGTTTTTTTATTCGTGTTCCTTGCGCCATGCGTCCCGGTAGGCCGTTGGCGTCAGGCCCTTCTGGCGCTTGAACTGGCGCACGAAGGAGGTATACTGGCTGTACCCCACCTTCTGGGCGATCTCCGCCACGGTCTGGTCGGTCGAACGCAGCAGGGCGCAGGCGTGGTTCATCTTGCAGGTGAAAATATAATCGGAAATATTGCACCCCATCTGCTTCTTGAAACGGTGACTCAAAGAAGAAGCGTTCATGCCGTAACGCTCCGCCACAGTGCTGACCGTCAGCGTATCCAGCTCTTCGCAGGAAGAAATGTAGTTGGCGATGCCCGTCATTTCCGTGGCGCTGTTCTCCAGATCCTGCTCGGCCATATGCTGCAGGGCACGGGTGTGGAGGTTTCGCAGGCAGTCCAGCATATCCTCCACGTCGTTGACGCACTGACCGCATACCACCGGGCCGCAGCCGCCGTTTTCCTCCGGAAGGGCCTGCGTATACAGGCGGATCATTTCCGACAGCAGCGTAACGCTGTACAGGTACACATGCCGGTTGCGGGAGACCATAGTCATCAGAATATCGTACAGAAAGGCCGTGCGGTTCCTGTCCTGATTGCTCAGGGCCGTTTCCAATGCCTGCAGCTCTTCTTCGGGGTAGAAGGGCGTTTCCTCCGGCTCGCTCTGCTCGTATACGGCCACGCCCTCGCCGGTCATGCGGCGGCCCGCCGAAAGCGCGTCCATGTAGGACTGGGGCGCCTGCGTCAGCTTTTCAAAGGGAATGCCCAGCGAGAAGCGGGGCTGGGAGTCGGAAAACTCCGGCTCCTGCGCCAGCAGCTCCAGTTCCCGCACCAGCGGCCGGCGATCCTGACTGTCCATCCCCACCAGCATGACGAATACGCTTCGCTCGGCGTACGAAAAGCCATAGATGTCATGGCTGCGGCTCAGACGGGCACAGACCTTTTCCGGCACGTCCATTTCCCATGCCTGATCGCGCTGCAGCAGCATCACCACGCGCCACGGCTGGCGAAAGGTCATGTCCAGGCGGCGAAGGTTCTCCTCCGCGTCCTCTTCGCTGTGGTAGCGTCCCCGAACCAGACGGATCAGCGCATTGGTGCGCAGGGTGCTGGTGCGGATGTCCACCAGCTGCTGACTGTAGGAACGGAGCTGATGCATGGCGCTTTGCAGCCGGGCAATGCCATACACATCGTCCGGCACCAGATCCTCGGTCAGCGCCACCAGCTGTTCAATGGGGCGGGCATGATGGCGGGAGGTCTCCACAATGGCGAAAAGGCACAAAAGCCCGATCAGCACCGTCACCAGCATGTACACCTGCAATGTCGCTCTGGTTTTGGCGCCCAGATCGCCGGTTTCGCAGCGGTAGCCGTAGGTGATGTTGAATTCCGGGCTGTAAACGGCATCCTCCCATTGCCCGCCGTCGTTCTTGTGAAGGCCCGGCTCCGGCTGGCGCAGGGTCTCGTCCGGCTGAAAGGGATACAGCCACGTTCCGTTGCGGGTAATGGTCAGCTGCCCGCCCTCGGGGAGCGACGGCAGCATGCTGCGAACGCCGGACTCGCTCAGTTCAAACAGGAGAAATCCGCCGGGAATATTCGGCACCGGCTGGGTAAAGATCAGCGTCGCGCCCTTCGGCGTAATGCCGTCCCGGTTTTCCCCGGCCGCGTACCAGACCTGATCCAGCTGTTCGTCGCTCATCTGCTCCAGCGTCAGCCAGCTTCCGGTCTGCCCGTCGTAGAAAAAGCGGTAGTTGTTCACATCAAAGGTCCCGGCGATGGTAAAAACGATCCCCGGCAGGTCTCGCTGATAGTAGGAAATGCCCCGGTAGACCTGACCTGTGGCCCAGAAAGCCTTCAGCATCTGCTGAACGGCCCGTCTGCTGGCGTAGCTGTAGGTGGAAAGGCTCGCGCCCCTGAAATCGTTGACCTGATCAATCTGCAGGCTGATGGAAACCATCTGGTTGATCTTCTGGTCGAAGCTCTGCCGGGCCGCAGCCAGCGTATTGGTCATCTCACTCTGAATGCTGGCCGTCATTTCATTGGTGAGGTAGCGATTCACCATCACGCTGAACACGGTAAAGGGGATCGCCATCACCAGCACATAGGCCAGCGCGTATCTTATCCACAGATGTGCCGCACGCACCTGCGTGTGTGTGTGTGTGTAGGGGGCTCGGGCAATTTTCCTGCGCGCCATGATTAACCCTCCTTCTTTGCAGTTGACGTACACGTGCCATGGCTGACAGGCTCCCTTCCGACTTTTTGTCTTCTGTTTCCTTACAGCAATCTTTTGAAATAAAAATACCCCAAACCGGCGCTTTTGTCAAGAAACGCCAACCGGGCGAGCGGCATAAGCCGCCCGCCCATAAGGGATCTCCAGAAAGCGATCAGAACTTCTTATCAATGTAATCCTGATACCACTGCACCCACTCGGAAGCGCGATAGCCTTCCACGTCCTTCAGGTGCTTTTCCCACTTGGCGTCGTCCAGGCCGTTCACCACGCAGTCGGCCACGAAGCTGTCCAGGTAGGCTTTCAGATCGGTGTAGAGCATGTTGCGCTCCTGGATCTTTTCCGCGGGCACGTTCCGGATCGGGATGCGCTGAGCGGGGAAGTGATCCTTCACCGCGTTCACCAGTCCCAGACGGATGGTGGCTTCGGCGGGAGCGTCGTCGCCGTTCTCTTCCAGCTCTTCGGGCAGAACCAGGCAGGGGATGTGGTTCATGGCGCCGTAGGTGTACTTCATGTTCTCACGGGTGAAGTCCTCGGTCTGTTCGGGCCACAGCGCCCAGATCTTGCCGTTTTCATCCTGCTTCCACAGCTTGCCTTCCTCGCCGTACTTCCACAGCATTTTGGTGGCGGCGTCGGCGTTCTGCGCGTCGAACCAGCGGACCAGCGCGGCGGGATCCTTGCAGGCGCGGGTGATGGCAAAGCCGTAGCGGTTGCCGCAGAACTTGTTGATCTCGCCGGGGGTCACAGCCTTGATTTCCGGATAATCGGAGGCCTGCAGCACGGGCAGCGTGGTGAACTCGGCAGCCTGCTCGGCGGCAAAGTTGGAGGCGGGGGTCCAGCCGCGGTAGCTGGCCACGGAGTAGGACTTCAGGCGGGCATAGAACTGTTCGTTGGTCTGGGTGAAGCCTTCCACATCCAGCAGGCCCTCGGCCGCCATGCGGTGCCAGTATTCCAGACCGGCACGGAACTCGGGCAGGGTGGCCGTGAAGATGGCCTTGCCGTCTTCGACCTTCAGGTAGCCGTCTCCGCCGCCTTCCCACTCGCAGATGCCCCAGGGGCCCATCAGGTTGATGAAATGGGCCGCCCAGTTGTTCTGGGTGAAGGTCACGGGGATCTCATCGGCTTCGCCGTTGCCGTTAGGGTCGCCTTCCTTGATGGCCTTGCAGACCTGGTAGAATTCCTCGGTGGTGGTGGGCATTTTCAGTCCCAGCTTGTCCAGCCAGGCCTTGTTGATGACCTGAATGCCTTCGCCCTGGTTGTCGGGGTTGGAGAAGTCGCCGATGGGCAGGGTGTAGATGTTGCCGTCCACCTGCGTGATCATGTCGATCAGTTCGGGATACTTTTCGAACATCTTCATCAGGTTAGGAGCGTTTTCTTCGGTCAGGTACTCGTTCAGCGGCACGAACAGGGGCAGATTGCTGACCACCTGCGTCTCGTTGATGACGGACAGGAAAGCGTCGGGCAGGTCGCCGGAAGCCAGCATGATGTTGACCTTCTCACCGGCGGAAGCGGAATCCAGCTCGTAATAGTTGATCTTGATGCCCGTGGTCTCTTCCGCGTGCTTGGGGCCGATCTTGTTGGCGGTGCCGCCGCTCTTGTCAAGGCCGTGCAGGTTGACGGCGATGGTGAACGCTTCGCCTTCCGCCATGGCGGGAAGGGCGATCAGGGAGAGCGCCAGGCTCAGCACCAGAATCAGGGAAAGGAATCTTTTCATGGGTCTACCTCCTTGCCATAATTGAACATATTGCAACGCTCGCGCGTTTGTTCCGAAAAGGTCAGCCCTTGACCGCGCCGATCATCACGCCC
>CAKUCE010000047.1 GCA_934643535.1 uncultured Clostridia bacterium
CCGGCGCATAGGGGGCATTGCATCCGCCGCCGGATGGGCGCATTTTAGAGAATCCGATTTGGATTTTCAACGCCCGATCCCGGCAGAACGCCTTTTTCAAATACGAACACATGTTCGTATTTCTGTTCTCATCATAAGGGGAACGGGCCGGATTGTCAAGCTGAAAATTACGAGGATTGTGTCGAAAAAGCACGACGGCGTCAGGCAGCAGGCAAAGCCGTTCGAAAAAACGCCGATGGGATGCCGTTTTTTTCAGGTACGCGCGCTGCGCAGGCCTGTTTCCTTCAAAATCTCTTTTTTCCCGGAAAAAGCCTTGACACGCGGCGCTGCCTTTGGTACAATGATTTTTGGCATCAATAGACTCCGTTAGCCCCGGATTCTCATTGAAACTGGCGCTGTTTGCTGACCATCAAACGCGCACCCTACTCACACACACTCCGAAGGAGGAAATTACCTTGAATACCTACATGGCCAAAGCCGCGGACGTGCAGCGCAAATGGTACGTCGTGGACGCGGAAGGCGTTGTGCTGGGCCGTCTGGCCAGCCAGGTCGCCGCGATCCTGCGCGGAAAGAACAAGCCTGTCTATACCCCTCATGTTGATACCGGCGACTATGTGATCATCCTCAACGCGGACAAGGTTGTGCTGACCGGCAAGAAGCTGGATCAGAAGGTGTACTATCATCACAGCGGATACACCGGCGGCCTGAAGGAAACGGTTTACCGTCACCTGATGGAAGAAAAGCCCGAATTCGCCGTGAAGCGCGCGATCGTCGGCATGCTGCCCAAGGGACCTCTGGGCCGCAAGATGGCGAAGAAACTCAAGGTTTATGCCGGAACCGAGCATGAGCATGCCGCTCAGCAGCCCGAGACTCTGGTGATCAAATAAGGACACGGAAGGAGCGAATCAAAATGGCGAAGGTTGAATATAGTGCCGTTGGCCGTCGTAAGAAGGCTATTGCCCGTGTCCGTCTGGTCGCTGGCGACGGTAAAATCGTGATCAACAAGCGTGATCTGGACAACTACTTTGGTTTGGAAACTCTGAAGATGACCGTGCGTCAGCCCCTGGAAGTCACCAAGGCTGGCGGCGACATGGACATTCTGGTCACTGTGACCGGCGGCGGTCTGACCGGTCAGGCCGGTGCCATCCGTCACGGCATCAGCCGCGCGCTCATCAAGAGCAATCCCGAACTCCGGGAAGCCCTGAAGAAGGCTGGTTTCCTGACCCGCGATCCTCGTATGAAGGAACGTAAGAAGTACGGTCTGAAGGCTGCCCGTCGGGCTCCTCAGTTCAGCAAGCGCTGAGTTTATTCAGAATATGCTGCAAGGCCCTGGAATCTGTCACGATTCCGGGGCTTTTTCTTTTGCAGATTTTGGCCTGTTCTGTCCTCGAGCAGATCATTTATTTGGCTGAAACTGACAGGAACAAAATGATCCTCGTATTGAGCGCTCAGAGTATTGAATGTGTTGAGCGTTTTTTCGATGCCATTTATGAGAAGAAGGCGAACGATCGCACGCTTCGAGAGGGGCGAAAGGGCCGGACGGTGCATCGGCACTTCTAAAAGCCTGCGGGAAAAGTCTCCTGTTGGGGCCGCACGCGTGACAAAGGCCGTGAACCTTTGCAAACAGCTTATGGGACAGCCGCGTTTGTGGTTTTCCCGCAAAGGGTGTATTTCCTTCACGAAAAAAGCGAAAAGTCCAGCAAATTTATTGCTTTGTGAATGGACTTTTTGCTTTGCTGCCGGTATACTGAAGGAAACAATTCCTCAGCGACCCCCAGGAGCATGCAGAATGAAGACGGTTGAACTGGCGGATCTGCGCAGCTGCGAATATACGCTGCGGCATGTGATTGCCCACATGCATTATTGGCGCGAGGGCAGCGGCTGGCTTGTACAGGAAGGCGGACGAACCAATACCGCCGTGATGGCCCTTTTAAGCGTGGGGGCTGATTATCTGGACGCCGACACCCATGAGCTGATTGCCTCGGCCTGCCCAGGCGATCTGGTGATCACCCCTCTGCACATGCGGTATGAGTTTCGCGTGCGCAGCGCGGCGGATTCCGTGGCCAATATCTCCCACCTGCCCAACGGCAGCTTTTATTGTGATGGCGTAAAGCATGACGCTTTTTCCGAGGGACAGGTGGCCAACGCCATCTTTTTGGGCTTTGAAATGCAGGACGATCAGAACGAACCTCTTACGATCGGCCGAAGGATCGAGGTGCTGCGCTTCAAGGAGGCCAACCTGCTTTTGAAACGGATAGAGCATATTGCCCGCGCGGCTGGAAGCGGATTTTTTCCGCCCGCGCTGATTGCTGCCAGAACCTATGAACTCCTGACCGCCCTGAGCGACATTGCGCACAGTCAGACGCCGCGCTCTGCCGCCTATCGGAAGATCGAACCGGCGCTGCAGTATATTGCCGGTCGGCCCGTCGGCAGTATAAGCGTTTCGGAGCTTTCGGAGCGCTGCCGCCTGTCGCCTTCCTGTTTCCGCAAGCTGTTCAAGCAGGAAATGGGCGTTTCGCCGGTACGCTACATTCAGGAGCAGACGTTGAACCGCGCCCAGACCCTTTTATCCGGAAGCGATTTGTCCATTGCTGAGGTAGCGATGGAAAGCGGCTTTCGTGACGTCTTTTACTTCAGTCGTTTCTTTCGCAAAATGACGGGTCTTTCCCCCAGCCGGTGGCGGGAAACGGGGGAGACCGACGGAAGCCTGTACGAATCAACGGTCGGAGCTGTTTCTGCGGACAAGCCAAGGAGGAGGAAGCAACATGATGAATGAACGGGAAGAGAACGTGAACAGTCTGTACCATCAGCCGTGGCTTTTGGTACAGAATCAGATCCGGGCGGAGGGCGGACGGGAGATGCAGCGCTTCCGCGGCGAGCCGGAGCCCCGGGATACACAGAACGGAGCGGAGGCATGGATCGGCTCTGTGACCAGTGCCAACGGCGCTACGGCGGAGCATCCTTTTCTGGGCCAGTCCCAGGTATGCCTGCCGGACGGCAGCCTCCGATACTTATCTCAGGCAATCGCTCAGGCGCCGGAGGAAATATTGGGGCCGCGCCATGTGAGGGTCTTTGGCCGGGAATTGGGCATTCTGCTGAAAATGCTGGATGCAAAGGCCCCCTTCCTGCTGCAGTGCCATCCGTCACGACAGGTGGCGAAGACGCTGTGGAACAGCCGGTACGGCAAGGAGGAATGCTGGCATGTGCTTTCTGTACGGCAGGACATGCCTGAAAAGCCGTATATTCTGCTGGGCTTTCGGCCCGGCATTACCCGTCAGGCGTTTGAAAAGGCTTATCGGGACGAAAATATGCCCGCGTTGGAGGCCATGTGCCACAAGATCGAGGTGAAGCCGGGCGAAACATGGTTTGTCCCTGCCGGAATGCCTCACGCGCTGGGTGCGGGCTGCTTCGTCATCGAGGTACAGGAACCCAGCGATTTGACGGCCGTGCCGGTCCCGCAGCAGACGCTGATTGATTTTCGCCGACGCGCCAATCCCAGGGGCGTATTTTCCCCCATGGAGGAGAAGCTCTACGAACGGCGCACGCTGGAGTCCTTCGACTACACGGGATATACGCTGGAGGAAATCAAGGCGCGCTGCCTGAGCCTGAATCCGGTAGTATGTCGGGGAACGTGGGGGGAGAAGCGGGAGCTGATCGGAGGCGGGCAGACGCCTTACTTCACCTGCGACCAATGGCGGGTAAAGGGGAGCGCTCCGCTGGAAAACAGCGGCATGATCCGCATCGGGCTGGTAACGGAAGGCTCGGGCGCGCTGAAGACCCCGCTCGGTACGCTGCCCCTGCAGCGGGGAACCGAATTGTTTTTCCCTTACGACGTGCCCGGTATGACGCTGGAGGGCGAGCTGACGCTGGTGCTTTGCAGCCCGGAAAAAACGTGAACAGCTTTATGAAAAAAGGCCCGCCTTTCGGCGGGCTTTTTCGATAGAATGAAATAGGGAAATCGGGATGGCGGAAAGCGCTACTCTGCGGCGCTCTCCGCACTTTCCTGCCCTTCCCGGTAGGCGTTGGGCGTCTGACCGACAGCCATGCGGAAATTTTTGATGAAATAGGACACGCTGCGGTACCCGACGGCCTGTGAAATTTCCGCGACGGTCAGCGGCGTTTCCTTCAAAAGCTGACGGGCCTTTTCGATGCGGCGTTTGTTGAAGTATTCTCTGGGGGAAAGACCGGTCATATCCCGGATGGCTTCGCGCACGGTTTTGGCGGGAACGGCCAGCTCCAGCGCAATGGCGTTGATGTCCAGATCGCAGTCGCTCAGATGCTCGCCTACATAGTGGACGATTTGCAGCGGAAGCGAGTTGCCGGAGGGATCGGCCTGCCCGCGCTGGCAGAGCAGGGTGAGCCACTCACGGAAATCAGCCTGAGAGGAGAACAGCGGCTTTTCGCTGATGAGCCGGGTGGCCAGCGAGAACAGCTCGTCTCCGGCGGAAATCTGCTGGTGATTCATCAGCATGAGAATCATCTCGGTGGAGATAAAACGCTGCTGGGCCTCGGGAAAATCCCGGCAGCGGCGCTGGAGCGTTTCGCAGGCTTCCATCGCTTCGCCGGCATTTCCGGCGGAAACCGCCTTGAGCAGCTTCTGGGCTACCTGCTGCACCTCGCTGGAGGGAAGGACGCAGGCCAGATCGTTCAGACTGTCGCGGATCTCTCCCTCCGCACGCAGCGTGACCTGATCGTTGCAGGCGTCGTTCAGGGCCAGAAGAAGCTCCTTTCCATCGCTGAGCAGCTTTTCATCATCGGCGTTGAGAATGACCACGCATTCGCTGGCAGCCGGATAGGGGACGCAGAAGAAGCTGAGCCGGTCGTCGGACAGCGCCTCGACGGAGAAAAGATACTCTTCCGAAACGTCCTTGTCGGGAAAGAAAAGGATCAACGGCTGAAAAAGGCCGCCGGTGAGCCGGATGCCCAGCATTTCCGCTCTGCCGGAAGGATTGCCGGAAAGGTTTCCGTTCAGCAGGTGCGTAAAGAACTGGCGGGCCAGCAGGCTCTGCTTCTGCCGCAATTCCTGCGCCTGCTGGCGAAGCATGGATTCGGAAAGATTGGAGCGGGTCAAAAGCCGGTCTAGCTCCGCCAGCTCGTTGGACGAATGATCGGGCGGGATCTGTGCCTGATGCCGGTCCAGCAGCATGCGGATGGGATGATAGCTCCGCACGGCCAGCAGATAGCAGAGGCTGGCCAGCAGAAAAACAGCCAGCAGGAGGATCAGGGCGTTGTATTTTTTCATGCTGCGGGTGCAGTCATGGAGAGGGCTGGTTTCCACGTCCATCAGCAGGCGGAACAATCCGTTTGCCGACGAAACGGAGATCAGGCTGCCGCTGCGCTGGATGCCCTGCGCGTCCGGCGCAAAATGCAGCTGAAGATAGTCCGTGCTTGCGTCAAAAAGCGGCGTGGAGTCAAAATAAAGCTGGATAGATTCCTCCAGACCGGGGGCATAAATGGAAAGCTGCTTTTGCAGCGTGTGGCGGTGAATCACGAAGCCGAACACGCTGTCCGGCGCTTCCCTGCGGTTGGAATCTATGTACATGGGCACGGCAAACAGCAATAGATTCCGGTTGATGGCATAAACGGACATCCGGTCGATGGCGGAAAGAAAATCCAAAAGCCCGGCAGAATCGTCCGCCACCAGAGAAAGCGTGGCGTAGTAGTCAAAGGAATTCATGGAGCCGGGCTTCCAGATCTTGGCCTCGTCCCGATAAAAGAGAAAATACTGTTCTGCCAGCGGCGTATAGTTCGAAAACTGCCGGAGGGCGTCGGCCAGAGCGTACTGCTCCGTCACGCCCGCGTCCCGGTTGCGGCGCTGAAAAACCGCCGAGCGGGAAACACGCCCGCCGATGTCCTGAAACACCTTCGTCTGTTCCTCCAGATAGCTGGCGGCAGTGGAAAGCTCTACGGCGACGGCTTCGTTGATGGACTGGTTCAGCCGTTCCATGGAATTGACGTAGAGCGCCAGACCAATAACGGCGCAGGCAATCAGCGCAATGCTGAGATAGTTGAGCAGATATTGCCATTTGAGCGAGACCTTCTGCCGCATAAACACACATCCTTTTTGAAAACGGAAGCCCGCAGAGCAGGGGAGGGGCAAGGAGGAGGGCCCCTTCCCTGTGAGCTTACCAGAAGAAAAAGAAAACCACAAGGACCCGGAGCCTCTTTTCGAGACTCCGGGCGGGAAAGGAAGGGGGAAGATCAGTTGTTCTTCTGATAGTTTTCCCAGACCTTCTGATAAATGGCCTGATACTCCTGGAAGCCCATGGCGTCCAGCTCGCTCAGGTAAGCGTCGAACTCGTCCAGAGAACGGTCGCCGTTGATGAAGCGGGCAGCCTGTTCCTTTACATAGGGATCAATGATGGTGGAAAGCTCGGTCAGGCGATAGGTATCGTCAGCATCCAGATAGAAGAAGAGCGGGAAACCGGTTTCCAGAACGTCGGACAGTTTTTCCAGACCGGACAGGCGGAAATAGTGATCCGGGAATTCGGGGTTCAGCACGGAGGGATCCGCGTCCTCGCCGTCATGATAAACCTTGTGGTAGTACAGGATGCTGTCGAACATATCGATAGCGCCGAATTTCGGATGGAAGGTCAGGCAGCCGACGGCATAACTCCAGTTGTTGTCGATCCCCTTGGGGAAGCGGCTGCTGTCGAAGGGCTTGGAAGCAACACTCTCAGCGGTGCTGACCTTGGTGCGGCCCAGATAGCCCATGGCTTCTTCGCTGCCGTCGGCAGGTCCGATCCAGGCGATACGGGCTTCGTCGCTGAAGTAGTAGTCCGCGATGCGCAGGCACAGTTCAGGATACTGGGTCTTGGCGGACACGGCGAAGTTGCCGACTATTTCCGTGGAAACAGGCTTGAACCACTGAGCCTCGGAATTGGTTTCGCTGGTCAACGCTCCCAAAGATTCCCATGCTTTCCAATCGGTGATACCGTAAGTATCGACACGCTTGGCAGGAGCTACGCCGATGTAGCCGTTCAGCATTTCGCCGGTGATCTCAGTGCTGTCCAGCAGGAAGAAGTTTCTGGACAACAACCCTTCGTTAAACATGGTTTTCATGGTTTCCAGATAGTCCTTAAAGAGGGGATGCCCGGCAGGAAGCAGTGCTTCACCGTCCAGCAAAGCGGGGCGAACACCATAATTCTGATAAATATCAACGCTTTCGGAACCGATATTAAAGCCAAGCGCATTGAGAATGTACCAGCCGGGATTCTGATTGTCTACTTCGTAGCCGCCGCCCAGCGGGATCACGTTTTCGGCACCCACATTGCCGGGATCCTTTTCCTTGAAGGCGCGCAGCACGTTCAGGAAATCGTCCAGCGTTTTGGGCTCTTCCAGACCGCAGGCGTCCAGCCATGCCTTGTTGATACAAATGCGGTTCAGCGTCGTGCCGTCGTCGGATTCGCCCACCTTGGGCAGGGTGTAGATGTGGCCGTCGGGAGTGGTAGAGGCCGAACGGGCATCGGGATGCTCCTCAAACCGCCGCAGGATGTTGGGGGTCAGAGTCTCGTCCATGTATTCGTCCAGCTTCAGAAGCTGGCCTTCTTCCTGCCCATACATATAGATGTTGCTGGTGGTCAGCCCAAGGTTGATCATCAAATCGGGCAGCTCGCCGCTGGCGAACAGCAGGGAAACGCGCTCGGTCAGGCCGGCAGCGGGGATCTGCTCCACTTCCAGATTGACGTTCCAGTATTTTTCAATGAACTTCTTGATCCACAGGTCGTCCCATTTGCCGCCTACGGCGTCCTGAGCGATCGCCACCTTCAGGGTGATTTTTTCGCCCTCGCTGCCTTCCTTGATGATGGGCAGGCAGCTGTCGTAGTTGATGTAGTCGGGGTGATTGACCTCGGCGAACGCGCTGGTCAGAGACAGCAGCATTGCCAGGCACAGAAGCAGGGATACCAGTTTCTTCATGGGTGGTTCCTCCTTTTTTATTTTCTCCCGGTACGATCCGGGAAAAATTCGTTTTTCAGGGGTCAGCCCTTTACCGCGCCGATCATCATGCCCTTGACGAAATACTTCTGTACGAAGGGATAAAGGATCAGCATGGGGGCGGACGAGATCAGGATCAGAGAATATTTCATGGTTTCCGCCAGATAGGCCCGGCGGGTCAGCGCGTAGACCGCTTCGGGATCCAGCGTGGGATCGATGGCCGCGGCGGCCATCTGGCTCTGGATCAGAATATTCCGCAGCACCAGCTGCAGGGGGAAGAGATCGCTGTTGGACAGATAAATCATGGCGTTGAAATAGTCGTTCCAGCGGGCGCTGGCGTAAAACAGGCCGATAACCGCCATAATGGGCGCGCTCAGCGGCAGCGCGATCTTGAAAAACTGGCCGAACTCGGAGCAGCCGTCGATCCGGGCGGATTCGTACAGTTCCTCCGGAATGGAGGATTCAAAGTACACCCGGCAGACCACCATGTTGTACACGGAGAAGGAGCCGATGACGACCAGCGAATAGGCTTTGTTCAGAAGCCCCAGATTTTTCATGATCAGGTAGGTGGGCACCAGACCGCCGGACAGGTACATGATCAGCACGAAGTACCAGCTCAGAATGGAGCGGCCCTTGAGCTGCTTTTTGCTCAGCACGTAGGCGGCGGGAACGGTCAGACACAGGCTCAGCATCGTGCCCAGCAGGGTGTAGATCAGCGAGTTGCGGAAGCCGACCCAGATCTCCGTCTGGTTCAGCGCGTTCTGATAGGCCTCCGTGGTGAAGCCTCTGGCGGTAAAGGTCACCCGGCCCGTAACGACCTCGGAAGGCTCGGAAAAAGAGGCGATGACGGAAAAATAGAGGGGATATACGGTCACGACGACCACCAGCGCCATCACGACGACCAGCACAACCTTCAGAATGGTATCGGAATACTTTCTCATGCCGCCGCCTCCTTACCAGATGCTGATGCTGGAAACCCGACGGGCGACCCCGTTGACCAGAATCAGCAGAACGAAATTGACTACCGTATTGAACAGGCCGATCGCGGCGGAATAGCTGTACTGCGCATTTTTCAGACCGACTTCGTAGGTGTAGGTGGAAATGATCTGAGAGCGGGAAAGGTTCAGGGACTTTTGCAGAAGGAAGGTCTTTTCGAAGCCTACGGAAAGGATATTGCCGCAGGCCAGGATCAGCATGATGATGATCGTGGGGGCGATGCAGGGGATATTGATGTGCCGGATAATATCAACCCGGTTGGCACCGTCGATGCGGGCCGCCTCCACCAGATCGGGGGATACGCTGGAAAGCGCGGAGATATAGATGATGGAATTCCACCCCAGATTCTGCCAGACGCCGGACCAGACGTAGATGTCCTCAAAATAACTGGCGATGTTGATGAACTCCTGACGTTCCCTTCCCAGCAGGCTCAGCAGGTTGTTGATCACGCCGGAGTCCTTGCGCAGAAACAGAAGCACCATGGAGCAGACCACCACCGTAGAAAGAAAGTGGGGCGCGTAGGTGATCATCTGAATGGTTTTCTTCACGCCGGTATGCCGGATCTCGTTCAGCAGCAGGGCGAAAATCACCGCGCAGGGAAAGGTCAGCAGCGTGTACAGGCTGATGCGGAGCGTGTTGGTGATGATCAGGCCAAAATTAGGATAGTTGATGAATTGCCGGAAATATTTCAGTCCCGCCCAGGAGCTGCCCAGAATCCCCTTGGAAGGCCGGTAATCCTTGAAAGCGATCTGTACCCCGAACAGGGGCAGATAATTCATCAGAAAAACGTAAATCACGGCCGGTAAGATCAGCACGTATAGCTGCCAGCCGGTCTTCAGCCATTTCATGCGGTCGCGCCGCCCGGCGCTGCGGAGATCCGTTTGCATCGTATTCATCCTTCCCGTTTTCGCTGCGGCTTTCATGGCCGCCTGATGCATTCATTATCCGGCAGAGAAATGCCGGACGCAATGAAAAAAACGGAAGGAAAGATATAAAAAATGACAATTCGGTATAAAATGGGCCGTTTTTTATATCCGAAACACCGTTTTTTTTATTGCGACCGCAAAGAGGATGCGAGACAATGAAAAAAACGGCGTCCGTGGCAAATGCCGATTCGGGGAGGAAAGGAAAGATGAACGAAATAACGCTTCCTATTTTAGCGGAAGAAAGCTGTGAAGTCCTTGTGGCCGGCGGAGGGACGGCTGGCTGCTGCGCGGCGCTGGCCGCGGCCCGGCTGGGGAAAAAAGTTGTTCTGATGGACGAGTGCGGCGTGCTGGGCGGTCAGGCCACGCTTGGAATGGTCGCGCCGATCTCTTCCATCTGCGACCGGAATGGAGAAAGCTTCGGCGGCATTCTGGACGAGATTCTGGAGGACATGCGCGCCGAGTGCGCCAAAATGGGAGACGCGCAGGGCTACACCTCCGCACCGTCCCTGCTGGGATTGATCCTGACGGAAAAGCTGGATCAGGCGGGCGTGACGGTGCATTTCTTTACCAAACTGGTCGCGGCGGAGCGGGAAGACCGGCGCATGACGGCGGTGATCGCGGCCGCTAAGTCCGGCCTGCGCCGTTACCATGCGCAGGCGTTTATCGACGCTACCGGCGATGCGGATCTGACGTATTTTGCGGGCGAGGAGACCGTTCTGGGCAGTGAGCCGGGCGTATTTGACGCGCTGGCGCAGGCGGGTCTTGGACAGGTCCATTTTGAACATACGCAGTATCGTTTTCCTGCCCCCGGTGCGCTGCAGCCGGTTTCCGTCATGTTCACCGTCGGCGGCGTAGAAGAGAAGGACTGCGATCTGTACACGGAATACTGCAACCGGCGCTTTACGTATCAGGAGCTGGGGACTTCCGAAAAAGAATACGGCGGCTTCCCCTTTGCCGGCCGGGTCGGATTTGAAAAAAACGGCGATTATCTGCCGCTGCCTCAGGGGAGGTTTCTATTTTTCAAGGGCGCCCGCAAAGGAGAGTATACGGTGAATATGTCCCGCGTTACCGGGATCAACGGCGCGGACGCGGATTCTCTTGACCGGGGCGAGAAGGACGCGCAGCTGCAGGTGCTTCCCATTCTGGAACTGCTGCGGCGGTTTATCCCGGGGTTCGAGCATGCCTATCTCATTCAGGCTTCGGGACGGCTCGGCGTCCGGGAAAGCCGCCGGCTGCTGGGACGAAGAGTCTTTCACGGGCAGGAGGCTTTCGACTGCGTTCCCATGCCGGACGTCGTCGCTCACGGTTCCTATATTATTGATATACACGACCCCAACGGAAAGGCCATGGCGATCGGCGGCTCCATCCGCGGCAGCGCCTACGACATTCCCTATGGCGCGCTGCTGCCTCAGAACACGGACAACCTGTGGGTCTGCGGCCGCTGCATCAGTTCCGATCATGTGGCCCACGCCACCACACGGATCATCGGCACCTGCATGCTGACGGGACAGGCGGCCGGTACGGCGGCGGCCCTGTGCCTGACGGAAAAACAGGCGAACGGGGAAATCAATGTGGCCGCTCTGCAGCGGCAGTTGAAAAAAGACGGAGTAAAGCTGCAGATGCCGGAGGAAAAGCGGCAGCTTCGGAATGAGCAGAACGAAGTGTGAACCAGTTTTTTTCACAATGAAAGGATGAAAAAAGTGAGCCAATATCAGGAACCCAAAGAAATTTTTCTGCTGTCCAGCACCCACTGGGACAGAGAATGGTATCTGCCCTTTCAGGCAATGCGCTTCAAACTGGCGGAAACGCTGGACGAGCTGATGGACGTTCTGGAAAGCCAGCCGGATTTTGAGCTTTTCTGTCTGGATGGACAGACCATCGTATTGGAGGACTATGCCGCGGCGGCCCCTGAAAATGCGGAACGGCTGAAAACGCTGATTCGGTCCGGCCGGATCAAAATCGGACCGTGGTATGTAATGCCGGACGAACGGCTGGTATCCGGGGAAAGCATGATCCACAATTTCCAGCAGGGACGCAGAGTGGCTGCCCGCTGGGGAGCAGAAACGTGGAAGTTCGGCTATCTGTGCGACATTTTTGGGCATATCGGGCAGATGCCGCAGATCCTGCGGGGCTTCGGCATAGGCGGCGCTTATCTTGGCCGCGGCCTTGGCGAAGACGAATGGCGGGGCGGTTTCCGCTGGAGGGGACCGGACGGCAGTCAGGTCACCGGTTATCTGGACTGCTACGCCAAATTTACGCAGGCGGTAACTTATCGCTATGGAACGCAGGAATACCCTGCCGCCCTGAAGGAAGAACTGGAACGCCACGCCGCACTGGATACGTCGCCGGTCTGGGTGCTGGCGGACGCTTTCGATCATACGCCGGTCAATCCTCATACGCAGGAAATTCTGGCGGATATTCAGAAGCTGTATCCTGAAGCCCGCGTGCGGCACGACTCGCTGGAAGCCATGGCGGAAGCGATGAAGCCTTATGAGGACCGGCTTCCCCTCCGCCGGAACGAGCTGACCGTATCCACCGCCGATATGAAGAAAAACCTGCGGGTGGTGACACATTCCATTTCCAGCTACTATCCGCTGAAACGGCAGAACGACCAGTGCCAGCATTTTCTGGAAAAGCTGGCGGAACCTCTGAACGCGCTGGCCGCGATGCGGGGAATGAAAACCCGCCCGGCGCTGATGGAGCTGGCATGGAAGTATCTTCTGCAGAACCAGCCTCACGACTCCATCTGCGGCTGCTCCGTGGATCAGGTGCATGTGGATATGCGCTACCGTTATGATCAGACCAAGGAAATCGGCACGGAAATCCTGAACCGCGCCGTGGACTGGCTTTGGAAAAAAGAAGAACCGGGCGAAAAAATGCGGCTTTCGTTCTATAATCCCTTCCTGTACGATTGGGAGGCCCCGATTCGGCTGGAAGTGCCCATGCCCCAAAATTTCCCCACGTCGTTTGCGGAACCGGCGGGCTATGAACGGCGCTGCTCCTTCCGGCTTTACGATGGCCAAAACCGGGAAATTCCCTATCAGCTCCATCGGATTCGCAGAAATGTGGTGCATCGGCTCAAAGCCCAGCAAAATGAGCTGGTCGATATGTACGACCTTTCGCTGACGGCTCCGCTGACGGCCCTCGGCGGGACCTATCTCCGGGTGGAACCGGACAGACGCCCGGTCCGTTTTGACGGGCAAACCATGACATGGGGCGCAGACTGGTGCGACAACGGGCTGCTGCGGCTGGAAATCGCCGCAGATGGAACGCTGACTTTGCTGGATCATCGCACGGGGAAGGTCTATGCCGGTCTGAATCGCTTTGCAGACGACGGCGAGGATGGCAACGGCTGGTTCCATGACGAACCAGTCGGGAATGAACTGCGGCTGACGGATACGGCCTGCGTTATTCGCCGGACGGCTGCGGGGCCGGTCTGCGTGACGTTCGTGACAGAACAGCGTTTACCTCTGCCGAAAGGAAGAGAAGAAACCGAAAAGACAGCGCTGAAGCTGGAAACAACGGTCACGCTCTGGAAAAACAAGGCCTGTGCCGACGTCCGGCTGAAGGTTGAAAATCCGGCTTCCGACCACCGGCTGCGGGCTTTGTTCCCCACGGGAAGCCGGGCGGATACTTATGTCGCCGGTCAGACGTTTTTTATGACGGAACGGCCTGTGGGACGGAGAAAAGACGCGCTTTGCTGGGACGAGCCCGATCCGGAGGAGAAGGACACGACCGGTATTCTGTATAGTCGGGATGAAAACGGCGGTCTGGCGTTTGTTGCGCCCGAAGGACTGCACGAAGGCGGGGTAAGCCCGGACGGCGTGATTGCCGTGACGCTGCTGCGCTCCTTCAGCCGGGCGTTTCTGGCCGATGAGCCGACGGCCTGCCGTCTGCTGGGAACGCATGAGTTCCATTACGCACTTGTTCCTCTTTCGGATACTGAAAACAACGACAGCCTGCTGCACCTTCAGGAACAGCTTGCCATCCGTTTGCCCGAAAAACTGGATCGCGGAGAGCCCGGGTGGGACGATCCGGTTCTGAAGCTGCGGCACAACCGTCTGATGGTCAGCACGATCAAGAGCCCCGAAACGGAAAATGAGAAGGAATTGGTGATCCGGCTGTGGAATCCCAGTGGGGAAGAACGGACGGAAATATTGGAAACCGGTTTTGCCCTGGAAAACGCATGGCGGACGACGATGGATGAACGGGAAAAACATCCGCTGGCTGTGTCGGAAAAGCAGGTGCGTCTTTCCGCCCGTCCATGGGAGATTCTCACCGTTTTGTTGAAATCAAAAGAATAAAAACGTCCTCCGGTGTTTCATACGGAGACGGGAAAAGGAGTACCATACGCCATGTACATGATCGGCAACGCCCATTTGGACCCCGTCTGGCTTTGGCAGTGGAGAGACGGTTATCACGAGGCCATG
>CAKUCE010000048.1 GCA_934643535.1 uncultured Clostridia bacterium
ATCTGACTGCGCTGGAGCAGGCGTCAGGCGGGCTTCCGCTGCTGGAGGGAAGCCCCGGCCAATGGCTGGCCCGGCTGGCCTCCGGCAAAACGCTTCTGAATCCGGAGGGCGTGCTGCAATGGGTGCTGTCGCAGGCGGCCGGCGTATTCCGGCAGACCCTGTGGCGCATGACCCGGCTCTGGATCCCGGCCCTGCTTTCCGCCGTGGGCGAACAGTTTTTTCCCGAAAACAGCGGAGCGGGCAAGGCGGCGCGGTACACGGGCCTTTTGACCGTCATGGGCTTTCTCTGCGCCGATCTGAAGGACTACGTTCAGCTGTGTACCCAGTCCGTGGGCGATATGTCCGGGTGGATGCAGGCGATCTTTCCCCTGCTGGTCACGCTGCTGGCGGCGGTGGGCGGAACGGCCAGCTCGGCCTTTTACCAGCCCGCCGTCTTGGCCGCAGCCGGCTCCATGACCACGCTGATCCAGCATGTGACGATGCCCTTTGCCGTCGGGGTCGCAGTCCTGACCATGGCGGGCGGCCTCAGCGACAACGTGCGTCTGAGCCGCCTGTGCCGTCTGGTGCGGCAGATCGCCAACTGGACGCTGGGCTTCGGCTTCACGGTCTTCATCGGCGTGATGTCCGTACAGGGGCTCAGTGCTGCGGCGGTAGACGGCGTCAGCATCCGCACGGCCAAATACGCCATGGATAATTTTATTCCCATCGTAGGCGGCATGTTTGCCGATACGGTCGATACGCTGGTAGGCTGTTCCCTGCTGGTAGAAAACGCGGTAGGCGTGCTGGGGCTTCTGGTGCTGCTTTTGAAGCTGCTGACGCCCCTGCTCCGCACGGCGGCGGCGCTGTTCCTGTACCGGGCGGCCTCGGCGGTGCTGCAGCCGGTGGCGGACAGTCCTCTTTGCCGTTGTATCGGAGAGTTCGGGGAGGTGTTCTCCCTGCTGTTCATCATCGAGCTGAGCGTAGGGGCCATGTTTATGCTGCTTTGTGCGGAAATGCTGACCGTAGGAACCATGACGGTCATGCTGAGGTGAAGAGGAAAAGATGAACGCTTTCATTCGGCGGATGGCGGTGCTTTCGGTATTGTGGGCCTTCTGCGAAATGCTGCTGCCGGAGGGCCGTCAGCGGCGGGCGGTACGGTTGACCATCAGCCTGATGATGGCCGCGGCGCTGCTTTCCTCCGTGACTGCCCTGCTTCCGGCGTCCGCAAAGCCGGCCCAGGAAAGTTTCGCCTTTTTTCAGCAGTCTGGCGGAAGCGCGGCGGCAGGCAGGCTGGCGTTGCAGGCCGCCGCACGGGAAGCGGAAACGTTTCTGGTCCGTCTGGCGGAAAAAGCGGGCTATGACGCTCAGGGAAGGGTCTGGCTGTCCACCGACGGCGCTCTGTATCAGGCGGAAGTGACGCTTTCTCCCCGGGAGGGTCAGACCCTTCTTATGACCGCCGACCAGCTTCGTCAGCAAATAGCGCAGACACTGCAGGTGGAGGAAAGCCGCATCACCATGGTTCAGGCCAAAGGAGCGGAGGGCACATGAAACGACTGAAGGAAAACCGCTGGTTTCTTCTGGCAGCCGTTCTGCTGGGCTGTCTGCTCTGTTCCTTCCTGCTGAGCGGACGCAGCGCAGACGGCAGCGGGACCAGCGAAGAAAAGCGGATCGCGCAGGTGCTAAGCGCCATCAGCGGCGCCGGCAGGGTGGAAGTGGCGGTCTATTACAGCGGCGGCACAGACGGCCTTTCCGCTTCCGCGCCGCCCGTGGGGGCCGTCGTGGTGGCCGAGGGCGCGGACGATATGGAAGTGCGGCTCAGCCTGATCCGGGCCGTTCGCACGCTGCTGGGCCTGTCCGAAGCGGCAGTAGACGTTTTTTCAATGGAGGCGGGACGATGAGAAACTCTTCTGTTCTGGAACCCAAAAAGAACGCCGGGCGTGCGGCCCGGCTTGGCTTGCTGGCGGCGCTTCTGATCGCCGCCGGAATTCTTTTCTGGCAAAACAGGCAGCCTTCCGTTCCGACGGAAACGCCGCCCGAAGCCACCGCTTCCCCCGCTCCAACCGTCTCCGGACGGGATGTACGGGAGCTATCCTACGAAAAAGACACGGCTGCGCTTCAGGCCCTGACGGAAAACGGGCAGTTGCAGCAGGCCGTTCGGGATCAGGCGGCGGAGCAGCTGAACCGCATGATTCAGAACCACCAGACCGAGCTTGCCATCGAAGAAGCCCTGCAAAAAGCGGGGTTTGTCCCGGCGCTGGTCATCATGCAGAATGATTCGCTTACCGTCAATGTGGGGCCGCGGGAATTGAGCGGTGCCGACAGCATGACCATTCTTTCCCTATGCGTAGCTCACAGCGACGTTCCGTCGGAAAACATCCGGATTATGACCGGGCCTGCCGTTTGAGTCCGGCGTTTTCGAAAAAGCGGCTCAGTCCCCAGGCGGCCACGGGGATCATCAGGAACAGATAAATAAAAAGATACTGGGATTTGGCTTCGAAGATCATATGATACAAAAACGCGCCCGTTACCGTGACCGCGCAGAGGGAAAGGCCGAAACCCAGCGGCCGGGAGACTGGCTCTTTCCCCATTCCGGGACGTCGAAGCAGCCTTCGGGCCAGCGCGCCCATGGCCAGCGAAAACAGCGCATATAAAGCGAGCGTATAGCCCTCCATCCACCTTTCCAGCGGCGTTCGGAGCCAGCCGTTCAGCGCGTCGCTTCCAAAAGCGCTGCGGGCCTTTTTGTCATAGGGACAGGTCCGGCTGATCCAGATGGCTTCAAAGGTGGTTTCATTCCATTGGGAGACCATTTTTTCATGAAAGAAGCGGGCCGCGTAAGCGGGGTCTTCCGCAAATTCATCCAGCCGGGAACGGAGGTTCTTCTTCGCCCGGGCGGAGGTTTTTTCGGGGTCATAGCCAGTGGCCTTGTAAACCCGATCCACATACTCGTTGTACCATCCCGGCGCGCGGGAGCTTTCCTGCAATCCCATGGCCAGATAGGCCGTCATGGGCACGCCTTTGGTCAGATCGGCCTTCGAGACCGCCGAATAGGCTTTTTCTACCGTCTGGGTGCAGAGTACGGGGCCTGCCGCCAGAAGCAGCAGCAGCGGCAGCAGCTTCCATTTTTTCTCCGAAAGGAACCACAGGCCCGTCACGATCAGCATGGCGAGAACGGGGATCCAGCCGTTGGGCTTCATCATTACCGAGAGGCCGCACAGAAACCCCGCCGGGATCAACCGCCATGTGCCTCCCGTCCGGGCCATCCGGCATAAAAGACACATGGCCCACAGCGTACAGGCGATGCTGGCCATATTGCCGTACAGAAACGTCACATACAAAATCGGCTGGATGCACAGCATCAGCAGCAGCGCCCCAAAGCGCACAGCTCCGGCGTTTTGCGTCGTCAGCCAGAGAAGCCGCAGCGTTCCCCCAAAGGCCAGCGTCAGGAAAACCACATTGGCCAGCTGCAGAGCGACATAGTTTTTCGGGCCAAAAACCGTCTGTAAAAGCTGAGACAGCGCCATAAAGCCCAGCTGATAAGGATGCTGGTTGAAATAGCCGTCCCTTCGCTTCAGCTCCGTATAGTTCCGGCTCAGGGCCTGACGGGCCGCATCCGTGATGCTGGCCGCGTCCGCCCGGGGCTCCGTCCGCACCGAAAGCACCCAGAGCGTCCCCAGCGCGGCGGCCCAGATCAGAGCCAGCGCCACCATGACCTGCAGGGGGATCTTCTTTTCAAAGCGGGAAAACAGCCACAGGATCCCCGCCGCCAGAGCCAGCCCCAGCAGGCGGAAAAGCAGATCGTCCTGCACCTGAACGATAGGTTCGGAAAGATACCCCTCTTCTGCAATGGTGCTGGTGAAGATCAGCCCGTACACGCACAGGTAGGCAAACAGCAGCGCCAGCGCCGCGCAGACCAGTCCCACCAGAACCGATTCCGTTCGTTTCATGTCTTTTCTCCTTCGGCATGCACCGGCTCCGGACGGAGCCGCTCCCGCTGGCGCTTTTCCTCCGTACCGATTTCCCAGTGAAGCAGCAGCGTCAAAAGGGCCCGCAGCAGGATGATGGCCCCCAGGGTTCCCAGCTCGTTCCATCCGCTGACGATAACCGACCGCAGCACCTCGCTGCCGATTTTGAACTCCAGACCCAGCATGATGCCCTGCGCCAGCTCGATGCGGGTAGAATCCTTCTTGCGGATAAAGTCGATCAGCGCCCGGATCATGCTGACCACGATCACCACGATGCCCGCCAGTTCGATCAGATGGACGCAGACCATCACCAGATCATGAAATCCCGTTTCCAATGCAGCCATTGGGCTGTACCTCCCTTAAAAATATGTTATAATACTGCTGAATCCGCCAGATGCTTTCGCAGGCATTCTCAAACGGAACTTATCCCGACCAAAGGGGAGGAAGCCCAGCTTGACCCTACAATTATACCTGCATTTTCCTTTTTGTAAAAGCAAATGTTTGTATTGCGATTTTTGTTCCGCCCCCGGCAGCCGAGCTGAGATGGAACGCTATACTGCCGCCCTTCGCCGGGAGATCGTGCAGGCGGGCCGAGAATATCCCAATGCAGAAATTTCAACTGTCTATCTTGGCGGTGGAACGCCGTCTATCCTGCCGCCTGATCTGATGGCCTCCGTACTGGAGAGTCTGCGCATTGCCTTTTCGTTCCAGCCAAACGTGGAATTTTCTTCAGAAGCCAATCCGGGAACCCTGACTCCTGAATGGCTGGAATGCGTTCGGCGCCATGGCGTGAACCGTCTTTCCATGGGCGTGCAGGCCGCGCAGGATGATCTGCTGCGTTCCCTGGGGCGCGTCCATACTTTCCGTCAGGCGGAAGAAGCGTTTCAGCTGGCACGGGAAGCGGGGATTTCCCGGCTCAGTGCCGATCTGATGTTCGCGCTCCCCGGGCAGAGCCTTTCCGACTTCCGGGAAAGCATTCGCCAGACGGCGGCTCTGGGGGCGGAGCATCTTTCCGCCTACAGCCTGATCGTCGAAGAAGGAACGCCCCTTGCCGCCAAAGCGGCTTCGGGAACGGTCCGGATCCCCGATGAAGATGAAGCGGCGGACTTTTATCAGCTTGGGCTTCAGGAGCTGTCCGGTCTTAACTACCGTCAGTATGAGATCAGCAACTTCGCTCACCCCGGGGCGGAATGCCGCCACAACGTCGGCTACTGGCAGGGAGCATTCTATCTGGGGCTGGGAGTCAGCGCCCACAGCCTGCTGCCTGCCGGGGAAGCGGAAAAAAGCGCGGGAGCTTATTACGTCCGCACCGCGAACGTTTCTCAAACGGAAGCCTATTGCCGCGCCATGGAAGAAAGAGGCTCCGCCGCAGAGATTCGTCAGCCCATCACCAGAAAGGAAGCCATGTTCGAGACCATGATGCTGGGCCTTCGGATGAACAGGGGCGTGAGCGGAACGGATTTTGAACGGAGATTCGGAACGTCCGTCCGCGCCGTTTATGAAGCGCCGCTGGAGCGGGCCGTCCGAAACGGGCTGGGCCAGTGGACAGCGGACGGCGGTTACCGGCTGACGGAAAAAGGACTGCTGCTGGAAAACGCCGTAGCCGTGGAACTGATGGATTGTTGAGAAACCCGTTAAAGGGATTGACGTTTTTCTGATTTTGTCGGATAATAGAAAATTGGAAGTGAATGCGAAGGCATTCTCAGGCTCACAAAACCATGCACGAGAGGACGGCTGAACGTGGAGAAGCTAACCTATGGGCTGATCGGCTGCGGACGCATCGCGCCCAATCATATCACCGCGGCCCTGAATCACGCGGACGCGCTGGAGGTCGTCGCCCTGTGCGACCCCATCCGGGAACACGCTGAAAAGATTCTTTCTTTTGTTCCGGAGGAAAAGCGCGCTTCCATCCGTCTGTATGAAAACTACCGGGAAATGCTCCGGGACGGCGCGCCTGCGCTGGTCGCCATTGCCACGGAGAGCGGGAAACACGCGGCCATCGGTCTGGACTGCATGGAAGCAGGCTGCAACGTCATTATCGAAAAGCCCATCGCTCTTTCCATGGACGACGCCCGTGCGCTGGTCGGCAAGGCCAGGGAGAAAAAGGTAAAGCTCTGCGTCAACCACCAGAACCGCTTCAATAAGGCGGTGCAGAAAATACGTTCCGCCGTGGAAGAAGGCCGTTTCGGACGAATGCTGCACGGCACGGCGCACATTTTGTGGAACCGGGGCGAAGAATACTACGCGCAGGCGCCCTGGCGCGGCACCTGGGAGCAGGACGGCGGCTGCCTGATGAATCAGTGCATCCATAACATCGACCTGCTGCGCTGGATGCTGGGCGACGAGGTCACCGAAGTCATGGCCTATACGGACCGGCTGACTCACGACTATATTCAGGCCGAAGATCTGGGGCTGGCGCTGGTGCGCTTCCGCAACGGGAGCTACGGCGTGATTGAAGGCACCACCAACGTCTACCCTCACAATCTGGAAGAAACGCTGTATCTTTTCGGTGAAAACGGCACCGTCAAGGCCGGAGGAAAAAGCGTAAACATCATCGAAAGCTGGGATTTTCGGGACGAAAAGGATGATTCCGCCTATGTGCGCGAGCATTTCGGTGAAAATCCCCCCAATGTCTACGGTTTCGGCCATGGGCCCCTGTACCGGGATATGATCGAAGCCATTCGAGACGACCGTCCGCCTTATGTGGACGGCGAAGCGGGCCTGCGGGCGCTGGAACTGGTGCTGGCCATTTACCGGAGCGCCGCTGCAGGGAAGCCCGTTTCTCTCCCGCTGGAGCACTGCGCGTCCACGGATTTTGCCGGGCGCTTTGACCATTGAACACACAAAGGAGGACAAATGGCATGGCAACGTTAAAGGAACAGCTGCTTGATAAAATCGCCCGCAAGGAAATGCGTGTCGGCGTTGTGGGACTGGGTTATGTAGGGCTCCCGCTGGCGGTCGAAAAGGCCAAGGCGGGTTTCAGGACCATTGGCTTTGACGTGAACAGCGAAAAGGTTCGTCTGGTGAACGAGGGCCACAACTATATCGGCGACGTGGTGGACAGCGACCTGAAGCAGATCGTGGAAAGCGGCATGCTCAGCGCCACCACCGATTTTGAAAAGATCGCTACGGCGGACTTTGTAGCCATCTGCGTGCCTACGCCGCTGGATGTTCATCAGGAGCCGGACATCAGCTATGTGGAAAGCTCCACCCGCGCCGTTGCCCCCCACATCCACCGGGGCAGCGTGATCGTGCTGGAATCCACGACCTATCCCGGAACCACGGAAGAGCTGCTCAAGCCCATTCTGGAAGAAGCGTCCGGCCTCAAATGCGGCGAGGACTTCTATCTGGGCTTCTCCCCGGAACGGGTCGATCCTGGCAACCTGATCTATAAAACCAAGAATACGCCCAAGGTGGTAGGCGCGATCGGCCGGGACGCCACCGAGGTCATCGCCGCCATGTACCGGGCCGTTCTGGACAGCGACGTTTTCGAGGCTTCCTCCCCCGCCATCGCGGAAATGGAAAAAATTCTGGAAAACACCTATCGCAACATCAACATCGGTCTGGTGAACGAGCTGGCGCAGCTGTGCGACCGCATGGGCATCGACGTGTGGGAGGTCATCGCCGCCGCCAGCACCAAGCCTTACGGCTTTCAGCCCTTCTATCCCGGCCCCGGTCTGGGCGGACACTGCATCCCGCTGGATCCCTATTACCTGACGTGGAAGGCCCGCGAATACGGCTTCCATACCAGCATGATCGAAAACAGCATGATCATCAACGACAACATGCCCCGCTACTGCGTAGAACGGGCCATGCGGCTGCTGAGCCGGAAGCATCGGAAGGCGCTGTGCGGCGCGAAGGTGCTGGCACTTGGCGTGGCCTACAAAAACGACATCGACGACTGCCGGGAAAGCCCCGCTATCCGGGTGCTGAAGCTGTTGCGGGAAGAGGGCGCGGAAGTGACCTACTTCGACCCCTGGGTGTCCCAATATAAAGAAGACGGCCAGATTTATTCCAGTGAAAAGGAACTGACCCCCGAGCTGGTTCAGGCGGCTGATCTGGTGATCGTGACCGCCGGTCACAACAACGTGGACTATGCCATGGTGCAGAAGAATGCCAAGGCGGTTTTCGACACCAAAAACGTGATGCGCAAGCACAACGCTTTCGGCGACAACGTGGAAGTGCTGTAAGGAGGAACTTTTTCATGCAGTTTCGGGATCTGCACCGTCAGTACGAACGGCTCAAGCCGGAAATGGACGCCGCCATCGCCGGCGTATTGGAGGACGCGCATTATATCTCCGGGCCGCAGGTCAAGGCACTGGAAGAAAGTCTGGCGCAGTACGCCGGAGTGAGGCACTGCATTTCCTGCGCCAATGGCACCGATGCGCTGAGTCTGATCCTTCACGCCTGGGGCGTGGGGCCGGGAGACGCGGTGTTCGTATCCGACTTCACCTTCTTTTCTTCCGCCGAATGCCCTGCCTGCGAGGGCGCTACGCCCATTTTTGTGGATGTGCGGGAAGATAGCTTCAATATGGATCCCGACTGTCTGGAGCGCTGCATTCAGGCAGTGCAGGAGCAGGGCCGTCTGAAACCCAGAGCCATTGTGGCGGTGGATATTTTCGGTCTGCCCGCCGATTTTGACCGCATCGAGGCCATCGCCAAAAAGTATGACCTGCTGCTTCTGGAAGACGGCGCGCAGGCCTTTGGCGGCAGCCTGAACGGAAAAATGGCATGCAGCTTTGGCGGTGCGGCCATTACCAGCTTTTTCCCGGCCAAGCCGCTGGGATGTTATGGCGACGGCGGCGCGGTTTTCACGAATAACGATGAACTGGCGGCGCTGATCCGCTCGCTGGCCGTTCATGGCAAGGGGACGGAAAAATACGACAACGTGCGTCTGGGCCGCAATTCCCGACTGGATACCCTGCAGGCCGCGATTCTGCAGGTCAAGCTGGAAGCCTTCCAGCGTTTTGAGCTTCACGACATCGAGGAAGCCGCCGCTTACTACACCCGCCGCTTCGGCGATCAGGTGCGCACGCCGGTCATTCCTGAAGGGTATACCTCCGCATGGGCCCAATATTCGATCCTGCTGCGGGACGAAGGCGAGCGCCGCCGGGTCATGGCTGCACTGAAAGGGCAGGAGATCCCTGCCATGATCTACTACCCCCGCGGCATGCACCAGCAAACGGCCTTTGCTTCCATTCACGATCAGCAGGTCTGCGACTGCGCCATCAGCGCCGGTCTGTGCAGCCGCGTTCTGGCGCTGCCCCTATCCCCTTATATCACCCGAGAAGAACAGGATCAGGTCGTTGACGCGATCCTGAAAGAAGTACGGTAACACATCCAGCCCCGAAGCTCGAAGGCTTCGGGGCTTTGATATTTTGGTATAAGACAAAAAAGGATTTTCTTATTTCTCGCTTTTGAGCGTATCAACCTCCAGGCTGCGGCCGCAGACCGGACAGAGACGCTTGCCGTGGAGGCGAGCGCCGCATTCGCACACCCAGTCCACCTGACGGGCCGGAACGCCCAGCATCAGCGCATGAGGCGGCACATCCGTGGTAACGACGGCGCCCGCGCCGATCATCGCCCATGCTCCGACCGTATGGCCGCAGACGATCGTCGCGTTGGCCCCGATGGACGCGCCCTCGCAGACGCGCGTCTGTTTATAGGCGGCGTGCCCCTTGGGATACCTGGCCCGTGGGGTCAGATCGTTGGTAAAAACGCAGGACGGACCGCAGAAAACGTGATCCTCCAGAATGACGCCCTCATAAAGCGAAACGTTGTTTTGCAGCTTGCATCCATCACCGATCACCACGTTGTTGGAGATATTCACATTCTGTCCCAGAGAGCAGTTTTCCCCGATCCGGCAGCCGGACTGCAAATGGCAGAAATGCCACACCTTCGTTCCCTTTCCGATACTCACATTCTCATCCACATAGCTGCTGGGATGAACGAAATACTCCTTTTCCGCCTGTTCCATGGCAACTCTCCCCCTTGCTTGAGCTTCGTTTATTGTAAAACGCCGCCGTTTTCTTGTCAACGACGGCGCGAATTTCTGCGGAAAAAGTAACGGACGTATGCGGTTGTATGCTTGCGCTTTTGCATCCGAATGCCTATAATCATTCCGACTGATTTTGAGAAACGGGGTTGAATTATGCTGCGGCGTTTCACCGGCGCTCTGACCGCCCGCCTGAACGGAATGCTGACCACGGAGCTGTTTTCGTTCCGCGAGCTGGCGAAAATGTTCGGTACTTTGCTGCTGGATCAGTTTTTCATCTGCTTTATCGGCGTCCTTTCGACCGCGATGGTTGCGGGCACCGGCGAGGCCGCCATGGCGGCGGCCAGCATGGTAGGGACGGTCAACGCGCTGGTGACGCTGGTGTTTCTGTCCGTAGCCACGGGCGGAGCCATCGTTATTGCCCGTGCCAAGGGCAGCGGCAGTCTCCACGAAATGCGCTGTGCCATCGGCGAGACCGTAGGCCTCTGCTTTGTGCTGGGAACCGGCATGGCGGCGCTGCTGTTCGTTCTTTCCCCCACGCTGGTGGGCTGGCTTTATCCCCATGTGGAACCGCTATTGCGGGATTATTCCATTGAATATATGCGCCTGATGTGCGTGTCCTTTGTTCCTTTTTCCGTATTCAACGCCATTTTCAATGCCTACCGCGCCATTGGAGATACCCGTTCCAGTCTGGCGCTGACGGTGATCATCAACGGTCTGCATCTGGTTTTCTGTCTGATTTTTATCAACGGCTTGAAAATGGGCATCACCGGCGCGGGCCTGAGCTATATCGTAGTGCGCACCGTAGGCATGGCGGCGGCTTTGTATTGGCTGCTCTCCTTTCACAATCCATGCGGTGTACGGATAAAACACTTTTTTCACTTTTCCAGACGGGTTTCCCGGGAGATCGTCCACCTGGGGGTGCCTATCGCCATGGAATCGGCCCTGATGCAGGGCGGAATGCTGCTGGTACAGATCTATCTGGCCCGGCTTTCCACCATGGAAATTGCCGCTCACGCGGTATCCAATTCCATTTTGAACCTGTATTATATCCCCGGACAGACGGTGGTCACGCTGGCCAGCACCGTGTGTGGTCAATGCATCGGCGCGGCCCAGCCCGAACTGGCACGCCGGTACTGCCGCCGTCTGATTTCCATCGGCCGGGTGCTGCTGGCGCTGACGGTTGCGCTTCTCTACCCGTTCAGTCCGCTTCTTCTGAAACTGTTCAGCGCCACGGACGCCTCCGCGCCGGTCATCTATCGGGCCTTCACCATTGCGGCCGTCTGCATGCCCTTTTTCTGGTGCGACAGCTACATCACGCCCATGATGCTCCGTTCCGCCGGAGACGCAGCCTTTACCAGCACGGTATCGGTGGCGGCGCTGCTTTTGTGCCGCTGCGCGCTGGGCTTTGTTTTGACCATCGTCTGCGGTCTGGGCGTTCCCGGCGTATGGATCTCCCTGGCAGTGGAATGGCTGCTGCGGGCGCTGGTGCTTCGTCACCGGCTCAGCGGTGACAAATGGATCAAAACCGCTTCCACAGTCTGAAGGATTTAAGGTTTGAAAGAAGGGCTTTTTTGATTACTCTGATAAAAGTCGATGCGCATAACGTTTGGGAGCTGCTGGATCTGCAGGTTCACCCGGAACAGGAGAATTTTGTGGCCAGCAATACGGAAAGTATTGTGGAGGCTTACACGACCCTTGCAGCAGGCGGAACGGCGCTGCCCTTCGGCATTTATGCCGGCGACCAGCCTGTAGGCTTTGTCATGTTCGGCTACGGGGCCATTCCGGGCGACGAGGATGAACCGCCTGTGGCGGATGGCAATTACTGCCTGTGGCGTTTGATGATCGACCGCAGATTTCAGGGCCGCGGTTACGGCAAAGCCGCATTGGAGGCGGCGCTCCGCTATCTGGCCGACTTTCCCTGCGGCCCTGCTGAATACATCTGGCTTTCCTACGAACCGGCCAATCAGCAGGCCCGTGCCCTGTATCGTTCCATGGGCTTTACGGAAAACGGCCAGATGTGCGGCGACGAGATCGTTGCCGTTCTGCCGGTGGCAGAGGCGAGAAGGAGGGCTGAATGATTCATGGCTTCGACCCAATCAGCCTTTACCGCTCTGCTCAGAACGCGACGTCTGGTTTATCCATCCAATCAATTCCTGGTTTCTTTGCTACAGTCCTGCCTTGAATTTCATTCGGCTTCTCTCAACGCCGTCGTATACTTCCGCATGGCCGCTGCCGCGTAAATCATTACGACCAGTTCCGTGATGGGCATGGCAAACCACAGGGACGCCGGGCCGGCCAGTCCGGGCAGGAGCAAGATCAGCGCACCGCTGATCACCAGACCGCGCGCCACCGAGATTACAAACGCAGCGGCGGGCTTCATGATCGCCTGAAAATAATAGGTGGAGAAAATGTTGAAAGGCAGCAGCAAAAAGGAAAGCGCATAGGTCCGAATAATGGCCGGAGCCATATCCAGGATTTCCGGCGTAGGATTCATGAAAATGCGAATGTACAGGTTGGGGAAAAGAAGGCTCAGCGTTGTCCAGAATATACCGAAAACCGCAGTGGTCCAGAGGGCAAGTCCAAGCGTTTCCCTGATCCTCCGTCCCTTTCCCGCGCCGTAATTGGTGGAGATCAAGGGCTGCGCTGCCTGACCTACGCTGTATGCGCAGCACTGCACAAAGGTGCTGACATTGATGATGGGGCCGTAGACTGCCAGTGCGTTCGCCCCTAAATACCGCATGATCTGACGGTTGAACAGCACGGTCAGAATTCCCATCGCCACGTCGATAAAAAAGCTGGAAAAGCCTGCGACCGTGATCTTCCACAGTTTTCGAAACAGATTGTCCACCTGTACCAGGCGCAGGGTGTTCTTCGGGCTGAGAAAATGCATCAGCATCACCAGGAAGGAAATAACGGAACCAATGGCCGTGGCCAATCCCGCGCCATATATACCCATGTTGCAGGGAAATACGAAAAAATAGTCCCCGAAAACATTAAAAACGCCGCCCAGCAGTACGCCAAGGGTAGCCAGGCCGGGGTTGCCGTCATTGCGCAGGAAAGCCGCCAGCATCTGGTTGAACAGAAACAGCGGGAACACGGCCTTAACGGGACGCATGTATTTCAGCGCTAGCTCCAGCAGTTTTTCGTCTGCGCCGAAAAAGGTCAAAATCGGACGTTCAAAGCACAGCAGCCCGGCCCATGCCAGCACGGCCAGCACTGTCAAGCCAATAACGGCAGCCGTAAAATACTGATTTTCATTTTTTCTGCCCTGACCGCCGCGCTTAGCGCTGAAAATGATGCTGCCGCCGATCCCCATCAGCAGGCCCAGACTGTAAATCACATTCCAGACCGGCGCTACCACGGCCAGCGCCGCCGAGCCATCCGGCCCCTGGTACTGGCCTACCATCGCCATGTCCACCACGCCGTAAATGCAGGAGATCATTGCGCTGCCAAAAGCGGCGGACAGATATTTGAAATACAGCGATTTGATTTTGCCATTCAGAAGATCCATTTTCTGCTTCCTCCTTTACATCAAAAAAGCCGGATAAGAACAGGCGTTTCAGCCTGCGTCTTATCCGGCTGTTGTTTCTTCGAACAACGTGCCCTCCGAACGAGCAGAAGTTATTGTAACAGATTTCTTTGGAATGTCAAGGAAAAAGCTGAATTTTCCAGTTCTTCCGTTTTCAAACGCCGCTCTTTTATTTTCCGTTCTCCCTGATGAGCCTGCGCACGCCGTCCTCATAGTGACGGGTATAAATGTCGAACCATTTGAGCAGTTTCTCCCGCTGAAGCTCTTTTTCCAAAGAAGAGACGCAAAAAACCGTCCCCGTCGGTCGCTGTTCGGCCAGACGGGGACGGTATGCGTTTTTCAGAAAACAACTTACTTTTTCTTACCAAGGCCAAGGCC
>CAKUCE010000049.1 GCA_934643535.1 uncultured Clostridia bacterium
ACAACTAATCAAACCCTAATTCGCTGTGCCGGTTGCCTCGGCAGCCGGCACAGCTTTTTTGAAGAGCGGAGGATGAAAAATGACCCAAAAAGCAGTGGTGAACAGTCCCAAAAAGCGCAGAAAAATCAGCGGGTACGAAATACCGCTGCATCTGATGCTGATCCCCGGCATCATCATCATTTTCATTTTCCATTATGTCCCGCTGGGCGGTCTGATCATCGCCTTCCAGCGCTTTATCCCCGCAAAGGGCCTGTTCGGCAATCAGAAATGGGTTGGCTTGCAGAACTTCCAGTACATTTTTTCCATGCCCAACACCATGAACGTGCTTCGAAACACGGTGAGCATCGCCGTGGCGAAGATCGTTCTGGGCCTTGTGATCCCCATTACCGTGGCGCTGATGCTCAACGAACTGCAGCTTAGCAAGGTCAAGCGCTCCATTCAGACCATCATTTACTTCCCGCACTTTCTGAGCTGGATCATTTTCGGCTCCATCATCATGGATCTTCTCAGCCCGCAGAACGGTATCGTCAATAAGCTGCTGAATCTGCTGGGGCATGAATCCGTCTTTTTCTTAGGCGATAACAAGTACTTCCAGCAGACCATCATCTGGACGGACGTCTGGAAGAACTTCGGCTATGGCACGGTCGTTTATATGGCCTCCATCACCAGCATCGACCCCTCCCTGTACGAAGCGGCCGCCATCGACGGCGCGAACCGCTGGAAGCAGACCTGGCACATCACCCTGCCCGGTATGCGCATGATTATCGTGCTGATGATGGTGCTGAGCCTCGGCAACGTGCTCAACGCCGGTTTTGATCAGGTTTACAACATGTACAGCCCCATCGTGTACGAAACGGGCGACATTATTGATACCATGGTTTACCGTCTGGGCCTTGAAAACGCCAAGTACGGCCCCGCGGCCGCGGTCAGCATCTTCAAGTCGGTGGTTTCGATGCTGTTTATCTCTGCATCCTATTATGTAGCGGACAGATTTTTCGATTATCGTCTGTTCTGACCGGCTCTGAATTTGGGAAAGAAAGGGGAAAAAAGCTCATGACATCGATAGCGAAAAAACAGCCGCACAGCCATGTCAGCAATCATATCAAGGAAAGTCCGAGCCGCAAGGCGTTTCGCGTGGTGAACGCCGTTCTTCTGACGGCGCTGGCTCTGATCTGCCTGCTGCCCTTCGTGAACGTAATCGCGATTTCGTTCAGCAACAGCTTTTATGTGGACAGCAATCAGGTGTATTTCTGGCCCAAGGGCTGGACAACCAACGCTTACACGTACATCCTGACCCGCGCCAGCTTCTGGACTTCCTTCCGCACATCCATCCTCCGGGTGCTGCTGGGCGGCAGTCTGAACCTGTTCTTCATCATTCTGACGGCGTACCCGCTTTCCAAAAGCAACGACAAGCTGCACTTCCGCAATGTTTATACGTGGTACTTTTTCATTACCATGCTGGTCAGCGGCGGCATGATCCCCAATTACCTGCTGATCGCCAAGCTGGGCCTGCGCGATACCATCTGGTCGCTGGTGCTGCCGGGAGCGCTGCCGGTATTCAATCTGGTGCTGATGCTGAACTTCTTCCGTCAGGTGCCTACCGCGCTGGAAGAAGCGGCCCTGATCGACGGCGCGAGCCACCTGCGCACGCTGGTGCAGATCTACCTGCCGGTTTCCCTGCCCGCCATCGCGACCATCACGCTGTTCTGCATCGTCAGCCATTGGAACGCATGGTTCGACGGTATGATCTACATCACCACGCCTTCCCGGGTGCCCATGCAGACCTACCTGCGCAGCATCCTGATCGACATGAACGTGGCCGATATGTCTGCCGACGACTACGAGATGTACGCCATGCTGGCCAATCGCACGGTGAAATGTTCTCAAATCATCGTGGCCACCATCCCGATCCTGTGCGTGTATCCTTTCCTGCAGCGCTACTTTGTCAGCGGTATCGTGCTGGGCAGCGTGAAGGGCTGACGGAACGGCCCCAAATACAGCAACGCCTCCTGCTTCGGCAGGGGGCGTTTTTCGGCCCGAAGGGCGCAGGCGGTTTTCCTTCCGGGATCAGTCCCGTCTTTCCCGCCGGTATTCCGTCGGCGTTTTGCCGCAGACCCGGCGAAAACGCTGACAAAAATAGGAGGCATCCGGAAAACCCACCGCCTGTGCGATTTCCGCCGTGGTCAGCTTCGGGTTCTCCAACAATTCCCGGGCCGCGTCGATGCGCGCCTCCAGGATCAGCTCTCCCGGCGTTTTCTGAAATTCCCGGTGGCAGAGCTCAAACAGCTTGCTGCGGCCCATGTGCAGGTGGCCGCACAGCTCGTCCAGCGTGATAGGCCGGGAATAGTGCTGCAAAACGTAGTCTTTCAGCCGTCGCCCGTCGCTCATCCGGGCGGCGGAAAGCATTCCCTGCAGGCGGACTTCCGCGATGCAGGCGTGAACGATCTCGATAAGGGAAGTCAGTTCTTCCGAGGAAACCTGCCGCAGACAGCCGTAGGAGTCAAAAAGCCCTTCCGCATCTGGGAACCATTTCAGCAGGGAAAGACTGCGCTGCCACTGCTTTTCCCGGGGCGTTTCATCCAGAAACTGGCCCAGCAGGATAGAGGCAATCACCCGCCCGTTTTCCACCACCGGCAGAGCCACTTCGATCAGGCCGCAGTGGCAGCGATACTTCTTCATTTTCTGGGTGGCGGTCATTTCCCGAAGGGCCGCCGCGTCGCAGCTGAGACAGCGTTCCAGCCCGCCCGGAGCGTTTTTGACCGCCGCACAGAAGTCCGTCTGAGTGCTGGAAGTGAAAATTTCCCGGGCCTGATCGTCCATCAGGGCAAATTTCAGCCCCATGCAGATATGAAGATGCTTAAGCAGTGTCGCCAGTTTGTCAAATTCTTCGGAAGTCAGCATCGGGTTTCTCCTTTTTGGCCGGACTGTTGCTCTCCATTATACCATCATTTTTGAAAATTCGGAAGATCACAACAGAAAAGCGGACGATTCTCTCTGCCGTCCGGCGGAAAAAGCTGCTATGATGTCCTCAGAAAGCAGAGAAAGGAGTCCTTCTGATGGCTCATACAACGCTGGTCGTCATGGCCGCCGGTCTGGGAAGCCGGTATGGCGGACTGAAACAAATCGCCCCTGTGGATGACGCCGGGCATATTCTGATTGATTTTTCCATTTTCGACGCGGTCCAGGCCGGTTTTGACCGGGTGGTCTGTATCATCAAGCCGGAGATGGAGCAGGAATTTCATGAGGTGATTGGCCGTCGGATCGCTCCCTTTGTGGAACTGTGCTATGCCTTTCAGCAGCCGGACGTGCTTCCGGAGGGCTTTGCCGTTCCGGAGGGACGCACCAAACCATGGGGAACGGCTCACGCAGTGCTGTGCGCGAAGGAGAAGGTTCATACGCCCTTTGCGGTGATCAACGCCGACGATTTTTACGGTCGGAAGGCTTTTGAGGCGATCTTCGGCTTCCTGAACGAAAAGCATGACGAAAACGAACACGCCATGGTAGGGTATCGGGTCGAAAATACGCTGACGGAGAACGGCTCCGTGGCCCGGGGCATCTGCGAGGTGGACGGACAGGGCCGCCTGCTGGGCATTACGGAACGGACGAAAGTGGAGCCGCGGCCGGGTGGAGCGGCCTTTACCGAGGATGGGCAGGAGTATACCTTCGTTCCGGCAGGCACAAGGGTCTCCATGAATCTGTGGGGATTTCAGCCCTCGATCCTGAAGGAGATCGAGAAACGCTTTCCGGCATGGCTTCGGGAAAATCTGCCGCACGATCCGCTGAAATGCGAATATTTTCTGCCCCTGATCCCCAACGCGCTGCTTCGGGAAAAGCGAGGCTCTGTCCGGGTGCTGGACACGCAGGAAAAGTGGTATGGCGTGACCTATCGGGAGGATATGCCCAGAGTCCGTGCCGCCATCGCTGAAATGAAGCGGCATGGCGTTTATCCTGAAGAATTGTGGGGGAAACGGCTATGATGAACATTTGCCGGCAGTTCCGGCTCAAGGGAAACGTCCTTTCCTGCCAGCCCTATGGAAGCGGACATATCAACGCCACCTTTTGGGTGCATACCGATCAGGCGGATTATATTCTGCAGCGCGTCAACCGCCATATTTTCCGGGACGTTCCCGCCCTGATGCGCAACATTCAACAGGTGACGGCTTTTCTGGCCCAGCGGGACCCTGACCCAAGACACAGCCTGCGGCTGGTTCCCACGCTGGAGGGCGGCGGCTGGCTGGAGACCGGGGGAGAGTTTTACCGGGTATATGATTTTATTACGGACAGCCTCTGCCTGGACGCGCCGGAAACGCCGGAGGATTTTTACCAGAGCGCCGTGGCCTTTGGGTCGTTTCAGCAGGCGCTGGCGGATTTCCCTGCCGGTGAACTTTCGGAAACCATTCCGCGCTTTCACGATACTCCCGACCGCTATCGGGCGCTGAAGCAGGCGATTCAGGAGGACGCTAAGGGCCGCGCAGCTTCCTGCGGACCGGAGATCCGCTTTGCGCTGGAACGGGAAGCGGATGGAGCGTTCCTGATGGAGCAGCTTCATGCCGGACGGCTGCCGCTGCGGGTCACGCATAACGATACCAAGCTCAACAACGTGATGCTGGACGCCCGCACCCGCCGGGCGCTGTGCGTTATTGATCTGGACACCGTCATGCCGGGCCTTGCCGCCAACGATTTCGGCGATTCCATTCGCTTCGGGGCCAATACCGGCGCGGAGGACGAGCAGGATCTTTCCAAAATCAGCCTTTCTCTGGAACGCTACCGCATCTTTGCGGAAGGGTATCTGCAAGCCTGCGGTCAATCTCTCACCCCCTTTGAGAAGGAAACCCTGCCATGGGGAGCGAAACTTATGACGTTGGAATGCGGCGTTCGTTTTCTGACGGATTATCTGGCCGGGGATACCTATTTCCGCATTCACCGGCCGCAGCACAATCTGGACCGTGCCCGCACCCAGTTTGCGCTGGTCAGGGACATGGAAGCCAGGTGGCCGGAAATGAATCAGATCGTCAAGTCGCTGTTGTGATTCCCAAATCCAAAGGAGGCAAACCATCATGCCGGAACTGCGCCTTATCCCGCTGACTCCCACCACCAAAGTTTTTCTGGACGAGCCTGTTCGGGAAGAATGGGCGCGGGACCAGTTTGAGGGCTTTCAGAACGAGACCATTTCCTTTCAGACCGCCTTTCACGGCACGGCGGAATACGACCGCCGCCCGGTGATCCTGCGCGCGGAATCTCCGCTGAAACAGTGGATCCGTATCCGTGCGGTGCTGTCGGTCCCGGTCCGGCTGGCCACGCTGCCGGGGGCGGATGAAAACTACCTGCGTAAAACGCCCGGCCTCTATCCCGATCTTCTGCGCGACCAGCAGGCGGAGAATCCGCTGGCGCTTCTTCGGGTACAGACAGATCAGTGGCAGTCCTTCTGGATCGACGTGGAGCCGGAGGGGCAGTGCGAACCAGGCGATTATCCTGTGGAACTCCATCTCGTGTCAGCGGACGATGACAGTGTTCTGGCTTCGGTATGCGTTTCCGTGACCGTTCTGCCGGGACGGCTTCCGGATCAGAAGCTGATCCGGACCCACTGGTTCCACACGGACTGTCTGGCGGAATATTACCGTGTTCCCGTGTTTGGCGAGACGCATTGGACGATCATCGAAAATTTCATTCGCACGGCTGTGCGGCGGGGCTGCAGCATGATCCTGACGCCTCTGTTTACTCCGCCGCTGGATACCGCGCCGGGGAGGGAACGGCTGACCGTCCAGCTGGTGGAGGTGACCGTTCGCGGCGGCGAGTATGCCTTCGGGTTTGAGCGCCTGGAGCGGTGGGTGGAGATTTGCCGCCGCTGCGGGGTTTCCTGGCTGGAAATGTCTCACCTGTTTACCCAGTGGGGTGCGGCGGCTGCCCCCAAGATCATGGCCACGGTGGACGGCGAGGAAAAGCAGCTGTTCGGCTGGGAGACGGACGCTCACGGCGATGCATATGCCCGTTTTCTGAGTGCATTCCTTCCTGCACTGATGGAAGAATTGAACCGGTTGGGCGTTGCGGACCGCGTCTGTTTTCACATTTCCGACGAGCCGTCGCTGGATCATCTGGAAAGCTACCGTCACGCCTGTTCGCTGGTCAAGCCGTATCTTCAGGGCCGGCCCGTGATCGACGCGCTTTCTGATTTCGCATTTTATCAGACCGGCGCACTGGAAAAACCCGTCGTAGCGATCGATCATCTGGAACCTTTCCTGCAGGCCGGGGTACCGGGACTCTGGACGTATTACTGCGTGGGGCAGTATCGGGATGTGACCAACTCCTTCATGGCCATGCCTGCGGCACGGACGCGGATGCTGGGCGTGCAGCTCTATCGCTATCAACTGGAAGGCTTTTTGCAGTGGGGGTATAATTTCTATCATACCCAGCTTTCGCTGGCCCCGCTGAATCCCTATGAGGTCACCGATGCGGGCGGCGTTTTCCCAGCAGGAGACGCTTTTCAGGTTTATCCCGGCCCGGATGGCCAGCCGGAGGAATCGCTTCGGTTTATGCTGGACCATCTGGCCATGCAGGACCTTCGGGCACTGGAAGCGCTGGAAACCCTGCGGGGCCGCGAGCATGTGCTGCGCCTTCTGGAGGAGTGCGCCCAAGGCCCGCTGACCCTGACCGAGTATCCGCGGGACGCGGCGTTCTTCGACCGGCTGCGCCGCCGGGTGAACGAAGAACTGATCGCACGGGGGTAAGGGGTCAGCTTCAGTTCGTTCGACCAAATGCAAAGGAGCAAAAAAATGATTCTGGATTCTTTGAAGCACCGAAACAGCTATGCCGGGTTGAGCCCGGCCTTTGACCGGGCGTTTGAATACCTTTCCCGGCACGACCTGACCGGGCTGGAACCGGGCCGTTATCCCATTGAGGGCGACGAGATTTATCTGATGATCCAGCAGCCGGAGATGAAAGCATGGGAGCAGGGCCGTTGGGAAGGCCACCGGCGTTACGCGGATATACAACTGCTGTTGTCGGGCGAAGAGCGGATCGGCTATGCGCCTGCGGAAGTGCTGGAACCGGAAACGGCCTATTCCGAAGAGGCGGATATTCTTTTCTTCAAGGATGCAGAGGAAAAAGAAAGGGAGCTTCAGGAGCGCAGCCTGCTGCTGCATCCGGGCGAATTCGCGCTCTTTTTTCCGCAGGACGCTCACCGGCCCTGCATTGCGTCTTCCGGCTCCGAAGCGGCGGTGCGAAAGGCTGTCGTGAAGGTACGTCTGTAAACCTGTCACATTCCAAACGCCCGGGTTCCCTGCGGCTGGCCGCCGCCAGAGAACCCGGGCGTTTTCAGAACAGTCGGCCTCCCAGCCGTCCGAGCTGTGCAAGCAGGATACAGCCCAGGATGCCTGCCAGCGTAGGCAGCAGAAACGCCAGCGCCGTCCAGCGCAGGCTCCCTGTCTCCTTGCGGATCGTGAGCAGCGTTGTAGAGCAGGGCCAGTGAAAGAGCGTGAACCACAGCATGCACGCGGCCGTTTGCCAGTTCCATCCCTGCGCCGTCAGAATGGACCGAAGCTCCACGGCGCTGCCAAGCTCCGTCAGGCTCCCCTGTGACAGATAGAGCATCAACGCAATGGGCAGCACGATTTCATTGGCGGGAAAACCCAGCAGAAAGGCGGTCAGCAGGATCCCGTCCAGCCCCATCAGACGGCCCAGACCGTCCAGCGAACGGCTCAGCCCCGTCAGCAGCGAAACGCCGTCCGGCAGGCAAATCGTTTGCAGGGCCCACAGCAGCAGTCCGGCGGGCGCTGCCACCGCCGCAGCCCGGCCCAGCACCACCAGCGTCCGATCCACAAGAGAATGGGCCAGCACCTTACCGATCTGGGGCCTTCGGTACGGCGGCATTTCCAAAGTAAACGAGGAGGGCATTCCCTTGAGCAGCGTACCGGAGAGCAATCGGGATACGCCGAAGGTCACCGCCAGACTGATGCAAAGCAGGCAGACCAGGAGAAAAGCGGACAGGATCCCCGTAAGAAGACTGCTTGACGTGGGAATGAAGAACATCCCCAAAAGCAGAAGCAGGGTGGGAAAACGGCCGTTGCAGGGGGTGAAGCAGTTGGTCAAGATGGCGATCAGCCGCTCCCGCGGCGAGTCGATGATCCGGCATCCCACCACCCCGGCGGCGTTGCATCCCAGCCCCATACACATGCACAGCGCCTGTTTGCCGCAAGCATGGCAGCGCTGAAAGGGCCGGTCCAGATTATAGGCGATGCGCGGCAGATAGCCGGAGTCCTCCAAAAGGGTAAAGAGGGGGAAGAAAATCGCCATGGGGGGAAGCATGACAGAGACCACCCAGGCCAGCACCCGCCAAGCCCCCAGCACCAGCGCATCGTGCAGCCATTCAGGAGCGCCTGCGGCGTGGAAGCAGTCGCTGAGCCAATCCTGAACGCTAAAAAGCGCGCGGCTCAGGAGGGCGGAGGGAACGTTCGCCGCCGTCAGCGTCAGCCAGAACAGGCCCATGAGCAGCAACAGCATGATGGGGAAGCCGCTTCTCCGGCCGGTCAGCAGACGGTCCAGCCTGCGGTCCCGGGCGGAATAGCCCCGATCCTGCCGGCGAACCACGCACTGCCGGGCGATGCTTTCGCTTTCCAGCACCAGCGTTTGAACGGTCAGATCCCGCAGTGCTTCCTGTTCGATCCCCGCCTGCCGCAGAAGGGTCTGTGCATCGTTCATCACCATTTTCGCCCCGGAAACGTCCAGCGGCCGGTCCTCCGTATGAAGGGCCAGCAGTTCTTTCAGCGCTTCGCTGTCCTCCAGAGCGCGAAGGGCCAGCCAGCGCGCCTGCCGCCGGAGCCGGGGCCACGGGGAGAACAGAGGCATGGTTTTGTACAGCGCTTCATTGACCGAAGCGGGATAAGGAAAGGCATACGGCGCGTTTTCCGGCTGCTCCATCAGCCGGTCCAGCGCGTCCAGCACGACGTTCAGTGTTTTTTTCTTTCGGGCCACCACGCCTACCACCGGCACGCCCAGCCGTTTTTCCAACGCTTTCAGATCCAGCTCAATGCCCCGGCGGCGGGCTTCGTCCATCAGGTTGACGCAGACCAGGACCCGGCTGTGCAGTTCCAGAATCTGCAAAACCAGATTCAGGTTCCGCTCCAGACAGGTGGCGTCGCAGACCACCAGAACCGCTTCCGGCCGGCCGAAGCACAGATAATCCCGGGCCACCTCTTCCTCGGCGGAATGGGCGAACAGAGAATAGGCGCCCGGAATATCCACCAGTTCATAGCGAAAACGGCGGCTTTCACAATAGCCCCGGGCGCTTCCCACCGTTTTGCCCGGCCAGTTGCCGGTGTGCTGGTTCATTCCCGTCAGCGCGTTGAAAAGCGTGCTTTTTCCTACGTTGGGGTTCCCGGCGACCGCGACGGTGCGGGGCGCGCTTTTTCCCTGAGCGCCGCCAGTTTCCCGAACGCGCCAATGCAGCTTCAGACCCATGTGCATCCCCCTTTTTTGTCGTTCTCAAAAGATCCGGACGCCTTTGCTGTCTCTGTGCCGGATCGCTACGACGGTTTCCCGGATCAGATAGGCGCTCGGGTCGCCCAGAGGGCTGATCCCCACGCACTCCACCTTTGTTCCCTCGATCAGCCCTATATCCATCAGTCTCCTGCGAAGCCTTCCCGGCGTGTTCAAACCGCGCACGACGGCGCTTTCGCCGGGCCGCAGGTCGGCCAGCGTTCTCATTTTATCTTCCTCCTCTGTTGCGGTTGAAAGAGGCGAATAGCCTTCTGTTCGTATCTCAGTGTATTCGGCGGGGGAACGGGGGTGACAAAAACGAAAAACAGCAAGACTGCGTGGAATTGCGTTCGTCTTGAAAGAAACTTTTTTACAAGAGTTCTATTTTGTGGATTGTATGATATTGCAAATTGTTATATAATATTATTGCATATTCACGTAGCGCGTCGTCTGCCATTCAAAAACAAATGATCGAGAAAAGAGGGAAATTCAAGTGAAACACAAAAAAATGATGCATCTGGTGCTCACTCTTATCACCTTGTTTGTCCTATGCGCCTTCGTCGGGCACGTATTCGCGGAAAAGGTCGAGGAAAGCGCCAACAATGAAAGTATTGCGTCCGTTTCAGTAGGCTTATATCATATCATTGGTCTAAAAGCAGATGGAACGGTGGCTGCGAGTGGGGATAATATATACGGTGAATGCGATGTGGACTCCTGGACGAATATAGTGGCGGTCTCGGCAGGTTCACAGCATACCGTTGGCCTGAAAGCGGATGGAACCGTGCTTGCAGTTGGGGATAATTATGAAGGTCAATGCGATGTCGGTTCCTGGACGGATATAGTGGCGGTTTCGGCAGGCTGGAGCCATACGGTCGGTCTAAAGGAGGATGGGACCGTGGTTGCAGTTGGAAATAGCGATCATGGCCAATGCGATGTGGACTCCTGGGCCAATATAGTGGCGGTCTCGGCAGGTTCACAGCATACCGTTGGTCTAAAAGCGGATGGAACCGTGATTGCGGTTGGGGATAATTATGACGGTCAATGCGATGTCAGTTCCTGGACGGATATAGTGGCGGTTTCGGCAGGCTGGTACCATACAGTCGCTCTAAAAGCAGATGGAACCGTAGTCGCAGCTCCAGATAATGGAATTGATGAATGCGACGTCAGCTCATGGAAAGATATAGCAGCCGTTTCGGCAGGCGGGCAGCATACCGTCGGCTTAAAAACAGATGGCACTGTGATTGCAATCGGAAGTAATGAATATGGGCAGTGCAACGTGCAGTCGTGGAGGGACATGGTAACGGTTTCGGCAGGCTACGATTATACCGCCGGCATCAAAAAGGACGGAACAGTCGCAGTTAGCTACAATACAGTTCGGCGTGTTGATTCGTGGATGGATATGAAAGCGATTTCGGCGGGCGACTTGTATGCCGTTGGCCTGAAAAAGGACGGAACCGTAGCTGCGGTTGGGCTTGATGAGCTTGGCCAAGGTGATGTGGAACTGTGGACGGATATAGCAGCCGTTTCGGCAGGCGCAGCGCATACTGTCGGCTTAAAAGCAGATGGAACGGTGGTCGCAACGGGAGAAAACGATTATGGCCAGTGTGATGTAGATTCCTGGACGGATATCGCGGCGGTATCTGCAGGCTACGAGCATACCGTTGGTCTAAAAACAGACAGAACGGTGGTTGCGGCTGGAAAGAATGATAACGGTCAATGCGACGTCGGCTCCTGGACGGATGTGGTAGCTGTTTCGGCAGGCATTTATCACACGGTTGGCCTAAAGGCGGATGGAACCGTCGTTGCGGTCGGAAATAATGAATATGGAGAATGTGATGTTGGCTTCTGGAAGGATATTATAGCTGTCTCGGCAGGCTACAAGTACACCGTCGGCGTAAAAGCAGACGGAACGGTGGTTGCGGTTGGAAATAATGAAGACGGTCAATGCAGCGTCGACTCTTGGAAGAATATAACGGCTGTCTCGGCAGGCATTTTTCATACCGTCGGTCTAAAAGCGGATGGGACTGCGGTTGCAGTTGGGAACAATGCAAGCGGGCAATGCAACGTGGATTCCTGGACGGATATAATAGCCGTCTCGGCAGGCTATGATTATTTTTTCTACATGGGAGGCGGAGATTATTCTATCGGTCTAAAAGCGGATGGAGCTGTGGTTATAGCAGAGCCTGACGATATTGCAGCTTGGAGGCTCTGGTAATTCTTCGACGGCAATTTGTCCTGCAGCCCGTTTTTCCCTTGACGAAGCGAATCGCAGCGTTGTACAATAAGCCAAAAGACAGGAGGCTGTGGTAGAATGCTTTACGATGGAAAAATCTGGGTGGCCACGGACAGCAGCCACAAGCCCGTTTTTCTGCTGCCTCAGATGGCGAACCGGCACGGGCTGATCGCCGGAGCCACCGGCACCGGCAAAACCGTCACCCTGAAGGTGATCGCCGAGGGCTTTTCCGATATGGGGGTTCCCGTCTTCTTGGGGGACATCAAGGGCGATCTGAGCGGCATGGTCACTCCGGGAACCGTCAGCGAAAAAATCGGCAAGCGGCTGATGGAAACAGGGGTTTCTGCGTTTCGAACGGAAACCTATCCTACGGTTTTCTGGGATGTGTATGGCGAGCAGGGACATCCGGTGCGGGCTACCGTCAGCGAGATGGGGCCGCTGCTCCTGTCCCGGATGCTGAATCTGAATGAAACTCAGTCCGGCGTGCTGAATATCCTGTTCCGGGTGGCGTCGGACGAGGGCCTTCCCCTGTATACGGTGAAGGACGTTAAGGCCATGCTAGCCTATCTGGGCGAAAACGCCGGTCGTTATACGCTGCACTACGGCAATATGTCCAAAGCCAGCATCGGGGCCATTCAGCGGGCGGTGGCCGTACTGGAAGACCAGGGCGGCGACTGCTTCTTCGGCGAACCGTCGCTGCAGATCGCCGACTGGATGAAAACGGATGCAAACGGCAAGGGTTATATCAATATTCTGGCCTGTGATAAGCTGTTCCTGAGCCCGCTGATGTATTCCACCTTCCTGCTGTGGATGCTGAGCCGCCTTTATGAACTGCTGCCGGAACGGGGCGATCTGGAAAAGCCGCTGATGGTGTTTTTCTTCGATGAGGCCCATCTGCTCTTCAACGACTGCTCCAGGCAGTTGATGGAAAAAATAGAGCAGGTCGTCCGGCTGATCCGCTCTAAAGGCGTGGGCGTGTATTTTATCACGCAGAACCCTTCCGACGTGCCCATGAGCATTCTGGGGCAGCTTGGCAACCGGGTGCAGCATGCGCTGCGGGCTTTCACGCCGCTGGATCAGAAGGCGGTGAAGGTGGCGGCACAAACCTTCCGGGTCAACCCGGAGTTTGATACGGAAAACGCCATTTCCGAGCTGAAAACCGGCGAGGCGCTGATCTCCTTCCTGGACGAGTACGGCGCGCCCGGGATCGTTCAGCGTGCGACGGTCCTTCCGCCTCAGAGCAGCATGGGAGCGATCTCTGCCGAACGCCGCGCCGAGGTAATGGAAAAAAGCCCCATGGCCGGACGGTATGATCTGCCCATTGCCACGGAAGGCGCGTATGCCATTTTGATGAAGGAAGAGGAAGAAAGCCGGAAAACGCCCGCGCCGCAGGCGGCAGGGCCCATTTTCATCGACGACATGAATGAGTTTCTGGCCCGGCTCAACGGCAAACCGGCGAGTCCTTCGGTCGGTTCCAGCACTGTGGTTTATGATCCGCTCACCGGACAATACATTCAAAAGGAGCCTGAGATTATGCAGAATCAAAACAACAACGTCCAGCCCCCCGTCCAGGCCGATCCGACGGCCCAGCAGCCTGTGCAGTACGCTCCCCAGTATGTACAGCAGGCGCCTCAGCCCTATGTGCCGGTGCAGCAGATCGCACAGCAGCCGTATGTACCCGTTCAGCAGCAGGTCCCCGTACAGTATGCGGCGCAGCAGCAGCCCATGGCGCAGCCGGTTCAGCAGCCTGTGATGCAGCAGCCCGTTCAGCAGCCTCAGGTAGTGACGCAGAATGTGCTGGTGCTGGATCCTGCCACAGGCGGCTATGTGCAGAAGCAGATGACGCTGGCCTACAATCCTGCCACCGGCCAGTATGTGCCCGTCCAGACCGAAGCGGAAGCCAAAGCCGCCGCCAAGGCAGCCAAAGAGGCGCAGGCCGCTCAGGAAAAGGCGGAGCGGGAAGCTGCCCGCAAGGCAAAGGAAGAGGAAGCGGCGGAACGTCGTCAGCGCACCGACGAGCTGCGGGAGGAACGTGCGGAACGCGCCCGGGTCAACGACAGCGTACTGGGTCGGATGAAGAATACCGCCATCAGCAGCGCCACCCGCACAGTCACAAACAAGCTGACCAACGAGATCCTCA
>CAKUCE010000050.1 GCA_934643535.1 uncultured Clostridia bacterium
GGCATACTTCATCAGCGATTGCCGATACGCCATGTCTTGTGTTATACTCTTGCTCATGAGGGATATGGTCTCCTTCCATAAAGTTGGTGTGACAACTTAACTTTAACTCATGAGACCCTATCTCTCATATCTTTTTTCGATTGTCCAAGATGTATTGTAGTCCTACAGTTTTATGAAATACGGGTCAAAAGCCCCTTATTGACAAAAAATGTAAGACGTATTATAATGTTTCTGTCCTCTGGATCGCTTTTCATGGGTGTTCCCTTTCCTTCGCTGCTGGGCGTATCGGCTCCCCTTGCCGGTACGCCCTTTTTATGCCTTTCAGGGGCTACCCTTCACCTTTAGGGGCAGGGGGATAAAACCCAAGGAAAGGCCCTTCTAGGCTCTCGCAGGGGCATTCCCTCCGTCTGCTTCCGTCCTGATAGCAGGAAACCCCCCGCCAGATCGGCGGAGGGCTTTTTTTTATTCTTCCTGTTGTGGTTTCTCTGCCGGGGTTAGAACCTGATACCCTGCCCGGTCGTTGACGGCTTGAACGACGTATTGCGCCATACTCTGGCCTTGGGTTTCAGCTTCGGCTTTCAGTCTGTCCCGATCTCCTTTTTTTACTCTGATGGCGATCTGATCCATTTTTTCACGCTGGTATTTCATTGTAGCTCGCTTCTGCGATTCAGAATAAGTCATGCCTCCGCCTCCTTGCATCCTTATTTTATCAAAGTTATATAATGCTCGCAATATAAAATGTGCCTAAATTGTGCTAGCTATATTTGGCTACTTTGTATATTGATATATAGCTAGCTGTATGTTATACTTTAGCCACGGTGAAGGACGGAAAGCCCCGAACCAAGCCAAGGGAGACGGGTAATGCCAAGAATCCAAGGTAAGAGGCGGAAAGGATTGCACCGGCTGTAACGGCCACCGCACAAGCCCCCGCCCGCCTGGCACACTGAAAGGAGCGGTCACGATGAACGAATTGGAAACCAAGCTGCGGGAACTGAAAGAGTATATGAGACTGGCGGAGGAACTGAACGCCACCATCGAGGCGGCCAAGGACGATATCAAGCGCCAGATGATGGAGCAGAACGTGGACACCCTGACCGCCGGGGCCTACAAGGTCACTTGGAAGCCCGTCACCAGCAGCCGGGTGGACACCTCCGCCCTGAAAAAGGACGCGCCGGAGATCGCCCAGCGGTACACCAAGACCACCACGGCCAAGCGGTTCGTGCTGGCATAAAAAAGGCCCTCGCATGAGGCAACCGTCCCTTGTCGGCTGCTTTCCTTGGTTAAACTGCCGTCTTTAATCAGGCGTTCTATACAAGTTCTTACCTGCTGTTCAGACACCCCGGCTTCCTCCGCCAGCGCATCCCGGCTGATTCGCACCTGACCGACCTTCAAGCCGTTCTCGTCCTTGTAATTGGCGAAGGTCAAAAGGGTCATCCACACCGAGAACATTTTCAAGTCCTGCCGCCATTTCCAATTTTGGATATTCCGATAGAACTTGATATAACCGTATTCCATTAGCAAAACGCCCCCCATCTATGAAGGCAGAGGGGGGCAAGCATCTTCTGTATTTTACTCGCGTTCATTCATATACTCCCGTAGCGATTCAGCAGAGATAATCACCCGGCCGGGGCTGGGCCGCTTGGCTATGACCTTGCCCGCCTGTATCATCTTCGCAATAGTCTGTCTGCACACGCCCAAAGCCTCCGCCGCTTCTTTCTGCGAATAACCGAGTTTTTCCACGAATTATCCCACTTTTTGTCGTTTAGCAGTATTTTTTATTTTTCTCGACACCTATATTATAAATGTTTTCCGTGTAGTTTGCAACAGCTTTTTTTGTCTAATCCATGGACAACAATGGCCGACCGTGTTAAAATGGGTTATCCAATCGGAGGAAGGAAGATATATCATGGACAGGCAACTATTCGCGTCCCGCATGAGAGAAGCGCGGAAAAAGCAGGGAATGGAGTTAAAAACGCTCCGGGAACTGGTAGGAATATCTCAATCCGCCATGAGCCATTATTCTACCGGGACGACCATCCCCCCGCTGACCCACGCTGTAAAGATCGCCGAAGCGCTGGGCGTATCGCTGGATTGGCTATGCGGCTTGAGTGAGGATAAAAAAGCACAGCCGAACACCTGCGGCCATGTGGCGCGGCTCATGCTGGCCGCTGAAAGGACGTTGGGGGCCGGTTCCCTTCGGGCGGAGGGCGGCAAGGTACGGCTAGAGACCAAAAACGCCCATATTGCAACATTTTTTGAGAAGGAATTGAAGTTCGAAGAAATGGCGAGGGACAGCAGCGAGGCGACGGAAATGTTTCAGGCTTGGCTTTCCGGGGCCTTGGCGAAGCTGGATGAAATAGAGCTTGAAAGGAGATAACCATGAGCAAGAAAGCGGCAAGCGGGGACGGCAGCATTAGAAAGCGTTCTAATGGCCTTTGGGAGGCCCGTTTCACCATCAACGGGCAGCGAAAAAGCGTCTACGGCAAAACCCAGAAGGAAGCCGCACAGAAGAAGCGGGAGGCCCTTTCCTCCGCCGATCAGGGGCAATATATCGACCCCAGCAAGCAGACCGTCGGGCAATGGCTCCGGCAATGGGCGGAGATTTACGGGCGGCCCACGTGGAGGGACACCACGGCCAGCACCCACTACCAGAGCATAGAAAACCACCTTCTGCCCGCTTTCGGGGGCATTCTGCTTCAAAAGCTGGCGGCGGAGGATATCCAGAACTTTATTATCCAGCAGCAGAAGGCCGGGGCAGAACCCGCCACCATTTCCAAGCAGCTTTCCCCCCTGAAAACCGCTCTGCGGCAGGCCGTCACGCTTAAAAAAATAAGCCGTACCCCATTCGAAGGGGTACGGCTGCCCAAGCAGATTCAGGCCGAAGTAGAACACTTGAACGAAGGGGAGCAGATCGCCTATATAAAGGCCCTTCCAGACACCACCACGGGGCGGCTGCTGCGGTTTATTCTGGCGACTGGCCTTCGCATAGGGGAGGCTATCGGGCTGCGCTGGGAGGACGTAGAAGCCCAGCAATTCACTGTCAGGCGAACTATTGCCACGGTCAGCAACTTTGACAGGGCGGAGGGAGAGGCCCGCACCCGGCAAGCCGTCCAGCCCACCAAGACCGGCGCGGGGCTGCGGGTGATTCCCTTGGGGCCGGATATGCGGCAGCTTCTTTCCCGGCAGCGCATAGCACAGGCGGAGGAACGTTTGAAGGCTGGGGAACGCTGGGAAGATCAGGGCTATTGCTTCGCCTCCGCCGTTGGAACGCCCTTGCAAGTGCGCAATGTGCGCCGGGTTCATGAAAAGGTGCTCGATCTCTCCGGGGTTCCCCGCGTGACCTTGCACGGCCTCCGGCACACCTTCGCCACGCGCTGGCTATCGCTGGATAACGATATTCGCGGCCTGTCGGAGATTCTGGGCCATGCCGACGTAGCAACGACCCTCCGCCGATATGTTCACAGTGACCCCGCCCACAAAGCGGCCATGATGGAGCGCATGGAAGCTCTCTAAAAAAGCTGGTTGGGGTATGGATTGGGGTACAAGCCCAAAAATGGGGTACACAGTAGAAAAAGAAAAAGCCCTGAAACCCTTACGTTTCAAGGCTTTTCTCGTGGAGCTGATAGCCAGATTCGAACTGGCGACCTCATCCTTACCAAGGATGCGCTCTACCTGCTGAGCTATATCAGCGTGTCGTCTCAATCGACAACGACATTATTATACACGGCTCTGACAGGTTTGGCAAGGGGTAAATTTTAAAAAACGAAAAAAATTTGTCGAGAGGCATGGGATCGAAAAAGACGTATGACAGAAGCATGCGCCCGAAAGGGGGAGCCGCGTAAGAAGGAAACTTCTGCACAAACGACCCGCGGCGTTGTCCGAAGCCTGTTTTCGGGGAAAAGGGGCAGACCATCCCGGAAGAAAGCGAAAGAAACCGTCGAAAAAGCGTTGTTTCCATTCCTGCAAATTTCATATTTTGCGCATTTCCATAGCATTTTGCGTATTTACACCGTCATTTTGGCCGGATATAATAAAATCGTCTCATTGAACGGGACGCCTATTTTCATACAATGGAGGATACGCCTATGGATCGCAAACTGCATATCGGCATTATTGGCTGCGGCGGCATCGCCAACGGCAAGCACATGCCCGCACTGAAAAAGATCGACACGGTGGAAATGGTCGCTTTCTGCGACGTCGTGAAGGAACGGGCGGAGAAGGCCGCGAAGGAATACGGTACCCCGGATGCCCGGGTGTATACCGACTACAAAGAGCTGCTGAAGGAAAAGGACATCGACGTAGTGCATGTGCTGACCCCCAATAAGCAGCATTCCTTTATCACGGTGGACGCGCTGGAGGCGGGCAAGCACGTCATGTGCGAAAAGCCCATGGCTATCAACTCCGCCGAGGCGAAAAAGATGCTGGACGCGGCCAAGCGTACCGGAAAAAAGCTGACCATCGGCTATCAGAGCCGGTTCCGTCAGGACAGCATGTACCTGAAGAAGCTCTGTGAAAACGGCGAACTGGGCGATATTTACTATGCCCGTGCGCAGGCCGTCCGCCGCAGGGCCGTGCCCACCTGGGGCGTGTTTCTGGATGCGGAAAACCAGGGCGGCGGTCCTTTGATCGACATCGGCACCCATGCGCTGGATCTGACTCTGTGGGAAATGAACAACTACGAGCCTGCCATGGTAACGGGTTCCACCTTCCGCAAGCTGGCGGATCATGAAAATTCCGCCAATGCCTGGGGCCCTTGGGATCCCAAAAAATTCACCGTGGAGGACTCCGCTTTCGGCTTCATTAAGATGAAGAACGGCGCGACGATCTATCTGGAGGCAAGCTGGGCCTTGAACACGCTGGATGTGAACGAAGCCAAGACCATTCTGTGCGGCGACAAGGGCGGCGCGGATATGCTGGGCAAGGACGGCGGCCTGCGCATCAACGGCGAAAAATATTCCAAGACCTTCGTCACCGAGCCGGATCTGAAGGCGGGCGGCGTGGCCTTCTACGACGGCACCACCGGCGGCGATCCGGCCGAACTGGAAGCCCGGGCGTGGATCGCTCATGTGATGGACGATTCCAAGCCCCTGATCACCAAGCCCGAGCAGGCTTATGTGGTGACTCAGATTCTGGAAGCCATCTATCGTTCCGCCGAAACCAACCGGCCCGTTTATTTTGAAAACGGCGAAATGAAGCTGGACTGAGCCTCTGTGGGATTTCCCCGTTTTTATCCCCTGATGATTGGATGAAATGAAAGGAGAACCCTTATGGAACAGATCAAAGTCGGCACCTGTATCCCCGGTCAGCAGGCGGAGCAATGGCTCCCCGGCATGAAGGACAAGGGCTTTGAGTGTTTTGCCATCAATTTCCACATGACGTATGGCGGCGTCGATCTGAAGGAGCTGGCTCCCAAGGTGCTTTCCATGCTGGAAGGTACGGGCACATATGTATCCACGGTGGGCTATTACTGCAACGCGCTGCAGAACGAATCGCAGCTGCACGATCTGGAATACGCCATCGACAACGTGCATCTCTTCGGAGCCAAAACCGTGGCAACCTTCGCCGGCGCGCTGGAAGGCCAGCCGGTGGACGCGGCCATTCCCCGCTTCAAGGAAGTCTTCTCCGAGCTGGCGAAGCGCGCCGAGGACCGCGGCGTAAGGCTGGCCATCGAAAACTGCCCCATGAGCGGCGATTGGCGGCATCCCACCTGCAACATCGGCTTTAATCCCGACGCATGGGAGCTGATGTTCGACGCAGTGCCCTCCGACGCGCTGGGGCTGGAATGGGAACCCGCCCATCAGCTGATCCAGCTCATCGACCCCATTGCGCAGCTGCGGGTATGGGCCAGGAAAATCGTCCATCTTCACGGCAAGGATACCTCCGTGGATTGGGACGCGGTGCGCCGTCACGGCATCTATGCCGCGAAGGATTTCGCGCCCGAGCGCACGCCCGGCTTCGGCGATACCAACTGGCGGGACGTTTTCTCCATTCTGCATGAGAACGGCTACGAGGGCGATGTGTGCATCGAAGGCTATCACGACCCGGTGTACTCCGGTCAGTGGGAAATGACCAGTCAGCTTCACGCCCTGAAGTACCTGAAGTTCTGCCGCGGCGGCGATTTCGTGCCCAATCCCTGGGACGCGGAGTAAAAATGAAATAAAACAGGAACCGCAGGAAAATGAACGGCGCCCCCCTTGTCAGACAAGGAAGTATAACGTCTGACAAGGGGGCGTTTAAGGATGACAAAAGGGATACCGAATAAACGATACACGTCGAAATTCAAGAAGCTGTTCGTGGAGACCACGCAGAAGGAGAAGCTGAGTTGTCGTGAAGCGGCAAGACAGTTTGGGGACTATGACGAGCGGAAGTTCCGCTTCATGGAACACTTCAGGCAAAAACTCATTGAGTATTTGAATTACTATAACAACCGCAGACTCAAGGTAAAGCTAAAGGGCTTGCCGCCTGTAATTTGCAGACAGCAAGCCCTCTTCTTTGCCTGAACAATTTTTACGCCAGCTTACCGTCTGTCTTTTTTGGGGGTCACCTCAAGAAGACAAGGCGTTTTTCAGCGGTCTTTTCGCTTTCAGGCGTCCCGGTAGCCGTTGGGATTGTTTTTCTGCCAGCGCCAGCTGTCGCGGCACATATCCTCCAACGTCTTTTCGGCGGTCCAGTGGAGTAGCTCCCGAGCCTTGGCGGGGTCGGCATAGCAGGTGGCGATGTCGCCGGGGCGGCGGGGAGCGATGCGGTAGGGGATCTGGATGCCGTTGGCCTTCTCAAAAGCCTTGACCATATCCAGCACACTGTAGCCCACGCCGGTACCCAGATTGATGATCTCGCAACCCTGATGATCTGCCAGATAGTTCACGGCCGCTACATGGCCCTTGGCCAGATCGACCACGTGGATATAATCCCGCACGCCGGTGCCGTCGGGGGTGTCGTAGTCGTTGCCGAAAACGCTGAGCTGCTTGAGCCGGCCGGAGGCAACCTGCGTGATGTAGGGCATCAGGTTGTTGGGAATGCCCACAGGATCCTCGCCGATCAGGCCGCTCTCATGCGCGCCGATGGGGTTGAAATACCGCAGCAGCGCCACGGACCAGTCCGGATTGGCAAAGGCCACGTCCTTGAGGATCTGCTCGATCATGTACTTGGTCCAGCCATAGGGATTGGTGCAGCCCATGGAGCGCATGTCCTCCCGGAAGGGAACCTCCTCGCACAGGCCGTACACTGTAGCCGAGGAGCTGAACACGATGCGCTTGACGCCGTAACGGCGCATGCATTCGCACAGGGTGAGCGTGGTATCCAGATTGTTGCGGTAGTATTCCAGCGGCTTGGAGACGCTTTCGCCTACGGCCTTGTATCCGGCAAAATGAATGACCGCATCGAAGCGCTCCTTTTCAAAAATGGCGTTCATCGCCTTTTCATCGCTGACGTCCGCTTCATAAAAGGGGATTTCCCGGCCGGTGATGACTTTCAGCCGTTCCAGCACCTTGGGGCTGGCATTATAGAGGTTATCCACGATCACCGGCTCGTGCCCGGCGCTGACCAGCTCCACGCAGGTGTGGGAACCGATGAACCCGGCGCCGCCGGTCAATAGAATTTTCATGGGCGTGTTCCTCCTTGGTAGTGTATGCGGACGTTTCCGCATTATGGGAAGGCTCGAAAGGGGCTTTCGCCTCGCCGCTCCTGCCCGCTGTTTTTTATCTTAGAAGAGGTGGGCGGGGTAGACGCCGGCTTCGTGCATCTTGCGCAGCTCGGCCTGAACGTAGGGCTTGTCTTCCTTGTAGGTCACGCCGAACCAGACCGCGTCGGTCTTGAGCATGTCCACCTTCAGCCCTTCTTCATGCATCAGCTGATCGACCAATACGGGCAGGACGTATTCGGCCTTCATCTCGTCGGGAGACAGACTCTTCATGAACTTGACAAAATACTTCTCCGCTTCCTGCAGAAGCCACGGGGTGAAGCCGAAGAAGTTCATGCTCACCAGCGCGTCGGGATCCAGAATCACGCCGTTTTCATCCTTCTCGGTGTCGCGGATGGTGCCGTCCGGGAAGGGCTTGATCTTGTAGGTCTCGGTGACGCTGACCAGATGGTTGTGCTCGTCCACCTCGCAGACGCCGCGGGTCACGTGGCCGTTCTCGCTGACGGTGTTCTTCAGATAGTAGCCCACCATGCAGCCCTGCTTTTCGGGGGCCAGCTTGCCCAAATGCTCCACCATGATGCCGTAGCCGGGCACGCCGTAGTAGTCGTCCGCGTTGATGACGGCGAAGGGCTCGTGGATCAGCTCCTTGGCGGACAAAAGCGCCTGAACGGTGCCCAGCGGCTTGGTGCGCTCAGCGGGAACGGTGCAGCCCTCGGGCAGATCGGTCAGCTCCTGGAAAGCGTATTCCACATGAACCTTCTTGGCCACCAGATCGCCGATCTGGGCCTTGAACTGGGCTTCAAAGCTGTGCTTGATGATGAAAACGACCTTGGTGAAGCCGGCCTTGACAGCATCGTAAATGGAGTAAAGCATCAGCGCTTCGTTATTGGGGCCCATGCCATCAATCTGTTTGTTGCCGCCGTAACGGGAACCCATACCGGCAGCCATGACGACCAACGTCTTATCCATCCTTGTTTCCTCCTTAGAAATAACCGCTCAGGGATTTATTTTCAACCCGTTGGTGAGACGGAGCGAAAACCGGGATCAAAGAGCCTTGCGCAGGAAAGCGTCCTGCTCGGCGCGGCGCTGGGCCGGGGAAGCGGGAAAATCCGCTTCGCCGCGCGCCTCCGTGCGCATCAGGGGGCAGTCGGAGCGCTTTTCACCAAAGCCTTCGGTGCTGTCCCGGCGGAAAAAAATGGTAAAGGTGCGCAGGAGCAGCTTGAAATCATAGCTCAGGGTGAAATTCTCGATGTAGAGAAGATCCAGAATGGCCTTGTCCTTGGGAGAGGTGTTGTACTTGCCCTCGATCTGGGCCAGGCCGGTCAAACCGGCCTTCATGCGCTGGCGGTAGCGGAACTCCGGCACTTCGCGGGTGTACTTTTCCACATTTTCCAGCATTTCGGGCCGGGGGCCTACCAGACTCATTTCGCCCCGCAAAACGTTGAAAAGCTGGGGAAGCTCGTCGATGCGGTATTTGCGCAGGAAACGGCCGATGGGCGTGATGCGGTCGTCGCCCTCCCGGGCGGACAGGGAGTCCGCCTGCTGCTGCGGATCGTTCTCGTACATGGTGCGGAATTTGATGATCTCAAATACGTTGCCGTTGATGGTGGCCCGCTTCTGCCGGAAGAAGACCGAGCCGTTGCCCGCCAGCTTCAGCGCCGCCGCCGTAGCCAGCAGGATGGGGCTGAGAAGGATCAGCCCCGCCAGACTGAACGCAATATCAAACGTCCGTTTCAGAAAGCGCTGCATCAGCGTCATTTCCGTGCGGTGAATGTGCAGGAAGGGCGTATCGTCCAGCACAGTGCTTTCGGCGGTGGAAATGATCACGTCCTCCAGCTCGGCCATGAGGTACATGCTTTTGTTGTACTGGTAGCAGAAGGTTTCCAGCACTCCTTCTTCCGTGTCGGGCACGCCCGCCAGAAAGATGGTGTCATGCTCCAGGATGGTCTCCCGCACGTCCGGGCACTGGTAATGGATGACCTCGCTCAGCCGGTAGCGCTGGGGGAAGGACTTCAGCTTGACCGCCACGTGATCCGCCAGCTCCTGAGACGAAGTGACGATCAGACAACGGCGGGGCGGATTGATGCGGAAATAGCAGAAATAGGCCAGTGAGATAATGGTATAGATCAGAATGATCTGCAGCGCGAAGGCGCACATCAGCAGATAGAAATCCTCGCCCCAGAGGGTCAGCCGGGCGTTGGCCTCGGGATTTTGAGGATTAACGTTCATAATTTGCAGGAAAAGGTAAGAAATGGCATCCGTAAAAAAGGTGGTCAGCGACAGGCTGGCGAACACGGAGCGCTTGAGCTTGCGGCCGATCTCAAAGCCGCCGTACACCATGGTCAGGCCGAAAAGACATACCGCAAAGACGCCCATGGTGGTGGCGGCGGTACGGCTCAGGTTCAGAAGCTGGGGATTGCTGATGGACAAAAGGCCAAAAAAGGAAACAAACAAACCGATATATAGCAGCGCCTGAAAAATCAGCCGCGTCAGCTGCGTGCGGTAAAAACGGCTCTGGTGCATATCCGCCTCCGTCGGGAAACCGCATAGGCCTCCACTTTAGGTACATTGTACATGTGTAAGCATAGCACGGCAGGCCGGGACTGTCAACGCCGGGAAAAAGATGGACAATATTTTCTCCCTGCCCGCGCAAGGGATCGTCCCTTTCATTTGCCGCCCGGTTTATGCTATAATGGTTGCGGCCCGCTCCACCCCTGCGGGGAGTTGCGGGCTTCGGGTTTGCGGTACCGCTGCGCGGTGTCCTCAACCCTCGGTGCTTCGCACCCTTTGACGCGGCCTGCCCCGCTGCACACGGCGGCCAAGCCCTGCGCTGTGCTTGCGCTTGGCTACGCGCTTCATGGCTTTCAGCCATTTCTGGCGCTAGTCGGCCTTCGGCCTCCCTTGGTCGCAGGCTTCGGACTGCGGTAGCCCCTTCAGGGCTGTCCTCGTCCTCGGTGCTTCGCACCCTTTGATGCGGCCGCTCCACCCCTGCGGGCAGCTGCGGGCTTCGGGTTTGTCCCCCTTATATAAATGGAAATTTTACGTCTGAAAGGCGGTTTTTGCATGAGCGCTGCCCGTTCTTTTTTCATTGGCAAGGTGCCCATCGGCGGAGGAGCGCCGGTGAGCGTACAGAGTATGACCAACACCGACAGCCGGAACGCGGAGGCAACGCTTCAGCAGATCCGGGAGCTGGCCCGGGCCGGGTGCGACATCGTGCGCCTGAGCGTGTATGACGACGACTGCCTCAAGGCTCTTCCCGCCATTGTAGCCGGTTCACCGGTGCCGCTGGTGGCGGATATCCACTACCGGGCCGATCTGGCGGTGGGGGCCATCGAACGGGGCGTGGCCAAGGTGCGCATTAACCCCGGCAATATCGGCGGCATGGAGAAGGTGCGCCGGGTGGCCGACTGTGCCAGAATGCATCATGTGCCCATTCGCATCGGCGTGAACTCCGGCAGCATTGAAAAGGACATTCTGCGCCGGGAGGGCGGCGTGACCGCACGGGGCATGCTGGACAGTGCCTTAGGTCATGCCAGGCTGTTGGAGGAAGCCGGCTTTCACGACATCGTGCTGTCTCTGAAGGCCAGCAGCGTGCCGCTGACCGTAGCGGCCTATGAGCTGGCGGCGAAGGAGACGGACTACCCCCTGCATGTGGGCGTGACCGAGGCGGGACTGCCCGGCGCGGGGAACATCAAGAGCGCCATCGGCATCGGCGCGCTGCTTCTGCAGGGCATCGGCGACACGGTGCGCGTGTCTCTGACGGGCAGCCCCATTCCCGAAGCGCAGGCGGCTATCGACATCCTGCGGGCCTGCGGCCTGCGGAAAAGCTATGTGAACGTGGTCAGCTGTCCCACCTGCGGCCGCACCGGCATTGACGTGGCTGCCATCGCCCGCCGGGTGCAGGAGGAGCTTTCCGATGTGCGCGTCCCCATGACTGTGGCGGTGATGGGTTGTGTGGTCAACGGACCCGGCGAGGCCCGGGAAGCGGATGTGGGGCTGGCCGGAGGCGGCCTGAGCGCGGCGGAGAACGCCGGAGGCGAGGGCGGGACCTATGCCGTGGGCGCGCTGTTTGAAAAAGGAAAAGCGCCCCGGCGCATTGAGGGCGATCTGGCAGGCCAACTGATCGCACGGGCACGGGAGATCGCCCGGGAACGGAGCGAAAACGCCTGATACGGCAGCAAACGCCATGAAACATCCTGATTCACAGAGGAGAACGAATGAACAAAACGGAAATGCTGCAGGCGCTGGAGGCGGCGGTGCCTTCCCTGCGGGGAAAGCTGCATATCGAGCGGGTATTGTATAAAAAAGCGGCCAACAAGGCCTATATGAGCTTCCTGTGCGATGAGCTGGTGCGGGAGAACGATTTTCTGCAGGTGGAGCGCACTCTGAAGGAGCTTTTTCCGCAGGTGAACGTAGCCCTGCGCATCGCCAGTCCGGGGCTGGGCGAGGATTTTCTCAGCCATCTGGACAAGTATAAATCCGTGCTGACGGATTTCCTGCGCCGCCAGAGTCCGGCGCTGCTGGCGTGGCTGGACGACGTGGGCTGGAGCATGGAAAACGGCCGGATTCTTTTGACCTGCCCGGACAGTATCTCCATGCAGTATTTCGCATCCCACCAGCTGGACAAGCGAGTAGCCCAGTGCATCTATGATATTTTCCGGGTGAAGGTCACGGTGGGCCTGACGGTTTGCGGTGAACGGGAAGCATGGACGAAAAAAATGCGGGAGGAACGGGGCTTCTCGTTCTCGCCCGCGCTGGCGGGGGGATTTGACGGCTCCGCCGTGTCCGGCGGCATGGAAGAACCGCCGCCGTGGGATGACGCGGCGCTGGACGCTCAGGCGGCCACGATGGGCATTCCCGGAGCCGCGCCCGCTGCTGCGCCCGCCTCCGCGCCGAAGCCCAAGCCCAAAGCGGCTCCTGCCCCCAAGCCCGCGTACACGCCCCCGCCCAAGCCGGACAGCCGCTATCCCGTGCTGAAGGGCCGCGCCATCGGCGACAAGCCGGTGGACATCGGGGAGCTGGCGGAGGACAGCGGCATTGTGGTCATTGAGGGCACCGTGACCGGCGTGAACGAGCCCAAAGAGCTTAAGGGCGGCGAGACGGTGCTGGTGACCTTCGCCGTTTACGACCTGACCAGCACGATTTACTGCAAGGCTTTCTATCAGTACCGCATGAAACGCCGGGGCATGGGCGAAGAGCCTGTGCCGCCCACCGACGAAGAGCGCCAGCGGGTGAAGGAGCAGGTAGATCAGATCAAGAACGGCATGCGGGTCCGGCTGCGGGGCGAATGCCGCATGGATAATTTCCTGGGGGAGCTGTCCATCGGCGTGCGGGATATGCAGCAGATGCCCAAGGTGGAACGCATGGATACCTGCGAGGAAAAGCGTATCGAGCTGCATATGCACAGCCAGATGTCCACCATGGACGCGACCGCCGAAGCGGCGCAGCTGGTGGCCACCGCGGCCCGGTGGGGCCATCCCGCCGTGGCCATTACGGATCACGGCTCCGCGCAGGCTTTCCCGTCGGCCTTCGGCGCGGCCAAGAAGAACAACATCAAGCTCATTCCCGGCGTGGAGGGCTATCTGGTGGATATGGTGCCCATCGTCAAGGATGCGGACGACCGGCTTCTTTCCAGCCCTATCGTGGTGCTGGACTTTGAGACCACCGGTCTTTCCACGGTTCATGACCGCATTATCGAGGTAGGCGCGGTCAAGCTGGTGGACGGCCAGATTGTGGACGAGCTCAGCTTCCTGTGCGACCCGGGCGTGCCGCTGAAGCCCAAGATCACCGAGATCACCGGCATTTCCGACCTGATGCTGCAGGGCAAGGAAAGCCCGGCGGAGGGCGTGACCAGGCTGCTGGAGTTTATCGGCGATGCGGCGGTAGCGGCCCATAACGCTTCCTTCGATATTGGAATGCTCAATGCCGAATGTGAGCGCATGGGCATTTCGTTCCATGCGCCGGTGCTGGACACGCTGACCTTCGCCCGGCGGCTGTACCCCAATCAGAAGAGCTACCGGCTGGGCGCGCTGTGCCGTCAGCTGGGCGT
>CAKUCE010000051.1 GCA_934643535.1 uncultured Clostridia bacterium
ACGAGGTGGGCGTAGGAGAACAGGAAACCATGACACGATGTGTTCGGCCGGAAGAATTGATGCAGCTCGGTGCTGAAGGTGCGCTTCTGTTAGGGCAAAATTGTGCTTTACCGATCTTGACCCCAAAATTGTTGATTCCATAAAAGACGGGAGGAACCGATATGGCCTGTGTCTGCAGACAGTGTAATTTGATCTTTGAACCGCCTGTGCGCCAGTGTCCGCTTTGCAAAGGGACGGTCGAAACAGACGGCGTTCCGCCAACTCATTATGAAAGGAGCGGATATCGACCGTATCACAGCGCGAATGCGCTGCCTATTTCGCCCACGAACATGTCGCCTCTGAATGCGCCGCCTATGCCATCCGTGCGAATGTCGCCTCTGAACGCGCCGTTGATTTCCCCGGCGGATTCATCAGACACCCCATTACCAACGACGCCGCCGATTCATCATGTGCCGAGGCCTACACCTGCGGAGCGGCTTACTCGTCGGTGGCAGGCGAGGCTGCGCTTTCGGGAGCTGTTTCAGGAATTTCGGCTTCGGATCCCATGGCGTTTTTTTCTTGTGAGCGCAGTGATCGTACTCCTTATAATTGGAATCGTTGAAGGCTGCCGCCTTTTATGGGAAAACCGGCATCTGTTGTTCTACAATCTTTTGAACGTTGGAGTTGTAGTGCTCATTTTTGTCGGAATCGTCAAATTATTTATATGGTGTATAAAGAACATTTTCAGATGCTAGAAAGAAGCCGATGGATACCCTGTGTCAGCAAGCCCCGCGCTTTATGCAGCTAATTTTCCCAAAATATAATAGTGACAAACAGGAGGAAACAAATGAACGACTTTGACATTTCTTCGTATTTGGAAGACGAAAAAATTACCGATAGTTTAGTCAGAGACCTTTTCATGGATAATTCAATGAGACGACGTGACGGCCAGCGTTCCTTTACCATTTGTACATGGAAAGAGACGTGGAGATTACTTTTCTGGAACTGGTATAAACGGTCTGTCCTAGATATGCTCAGATATAAAAGTCGAATTGCCGAGATAGAGCATTCGAAGGCTTATCAGACCCTGATTCGAGCCTGCGAAAAGTATCATTTGAAATACCGTACCGAAATTCAAAAAAACGGTAAAAATGCTGATAGAAGGTTTGAGTATACCGTTTCTGTATCCTATGATTCCGCCTCCCTGAGCGACGAACAAAGAATAGCGGATAATTTAAGAATGCAGCACGAGCAGGAACAAATTCTTCACGAAATTGAAGAATTGGAACAAAAACACGAAGATACTCTGAAAAGCATCGCCAGCGCTTTGTGGAAAGAACTGAGAGCAGCATCAGAAGAACGCATTTCAGCTGCGACACTTCAAAGCGATCTTTCTCTGGAGATAAGGCGGCAGTTTTTTCAGTATTCTGTTTCACAAGGCAGCGTTGACTTACAAGCCCTTAGATTTTATGAAAAGGGAAAAGCAGATATTAGTTTTTGTGCTCACCCTCTTATCTCTTTCGGAGAATTTGATATGCCAGCGTTGCCAGAGGAGAAAATTGTGCCATTTACCTATGCTTTGGGCAAAAAATTGCACGATGAAATTTTGGATTATTATGATTCAATAGGTGCAGAAACAAACGCGCAGGTTCAAGTTGCTGATAGCGACCTTTATACAACCGAGGTTTTTGTAGAGGTCAAGAATCCTTTTTATAAGTCGCCGCAAATTTGGTAAATATGCGGCGGAGCAATGCAGAAGCGCTGGCAGTGCCTTACGTCAAGTGGCTTCATTGCTGAAGGACTATAAAATGAAACGGTCTCCTGCCAATCCGTCACAGAAGCGTTTTCGGAGCGACGAAGCGGGTCGGCGCCGTAAAGCTATCTCCTTTTCCTGTTCATGGGCAAACATACAAACAACGTGAGTGATCGAACCAACCCGCTCTTTTTAAGATCTATGTAAGTTGATTTTCTAACGACGCAAAAACACCCAAGCTATACCGAAACGACCAACCGGTGATTTCTGATTCTGCCCCGCGCTGTCCGCAACAAAGCAAGGCGGAATCAGAAACAGGCCTGTTGGGAGGCTGCGGTGTGGCTTTTTGTGTTTTGGAAGTCGATAAAATGAGAGCCCTGTTTTGACAGCAGCCGCGCGCAAAGAAAAGCCGGCCGGGGGATGAACACGGCTCTGGTGTGTTTGCAGCCAAAACCTCCATGCTGTTTTCCGCCTGATCTGTCATGAAAGCAAAACCTTGCCGCGACTGACTTTTTTTGCAACATGTCTGCTTGACAGTGCCAGATGCTCATAGTAAAATAGTACGTTGTATTATGACTTACCCTATTCAGGCAAGGAAGAGAGGGAACAAGCCTTCATGAGTCCCGAAACACTGGCTCCCGAAGCAATGGAGCAGATATTGAAACGGCGCACCTTCGCCATTATCAGCCACCCGGACGCAGGTAAAACCACCCTGACCGAAAAGCTGCTGCTCTACGGCGGAGCCATTCGCCAGGCCGGCAGCGTGAAGGCGCGCAAGGCCGAGCGTCACGCCACCAGCGACTGGATGGACATCGAGAAGCAGCGCGGCATCAGCGTAACTTCCAGCGCCATGCAGTTCGAATACGACGGCTTCCGCATCAACATTCTGGACACTCCCGGCCACCAGGACTTCAGCGAGGACACCTATCGCGTGCTGGTAGCCGCCGATGCGGCGGTCATGCTGATCGACGCGGCCAAGGGCGTGGAAGAGCAGACCATCAAGCTGTTCAAGGTCTGCCGGATGCGGAATATTCCCATCTTCACCTTTGTCAACAAGATGGACCGGGCCTCGAAGGATCCCTTTGCCCTGATGGAAGAGCTGGAAAACGTGCTGGGCATCCGCTCCTGTCCCATGAACTGGCCCATTGGCGTGGACGGCGATTTTCAGGGCGTATACCAGCGCGCCACCGGCCATGTGCTGCTGTATTCCGGCGGCAACCACGGCATGAGCATGGCGGACGAGCTTTCTGTTCCGTTGGACAGCCCCGAAGCAGAAAAGGCGCTGGAAAAGCACTACCGCGACCGGCTGCGGGATGAGATTGAACTTCTGGACGAGGCGGGCGATCCCTTTGACAAGGAAGCGGTGCTGTCCGGCAAGCTGACCCCGCTGTTCTTCGGCTCGGCAGTGACCAATTTCGGCGTAGAGCCGTTTCTGGAGGCGTTTTTGGCGATCACGCCCCCTCCCTTGCCCCGGGAGGCGGACGTGGGGCTGGTGGAACCCACCGCGCCCTATTTCAGCGGCTTTATTTTCAAGATTCAGGCCAACATGAACCCGGCGCACCGGGATCGTCTGGCGTTCCTGCGCATTGTGAGCGGCGAGTTCGAAAAGGGCATGACGGTCTATCATTCCGGCACGGACAAGCCCATGCAGCTCAAACAGCCTCAGCAGTTCATGGCCGACGAGCGGGAATCCGTCGAAAAAGCCTATGCGGGCGACATCATCGGTCTTTTCGACCCCGGCTGCTTCCGGCTGGGCGACAGTCTTTCGACGGGGCCGAAGCTGCACTTTGCTTCTATCCCGGTTTTTGCCCCGGAGCATTTCGCACGGGTACGGCCAGAGGACAGCATGAAGCGCAAGCAGTTCCAGAAGGGCATTTACCAGTTGGCCGAGGAAGGCGCGATTCAGACCTTCCGGCGCACGGAGACCGGCCGGGAAGAGTTCCTGGTGGGCGTGGTCGGCGTTCTGCAGTTTGAGGTATTGGAGCATCGGCTCAAGACGGAGTACGGCGTGACCATGCTGATGGATCGTCTGCCCTTCCGTTACGTGCGTTGGGTGGTGAAAACGCCCAAGCCGGTGGATGCGCTGAAGCTGACCTCCACCTCGGGACGCGCCTATGACAGCGAGGGCCGGGACGTTCTTCTCTTTGAGAATGAGTGGTCCATCCGTCTGGCGCAGGAGAACAACGAAGGACTTGAGCTGGCCGAAACCGCCACCCGGCAGCAGGGCTGACGCCCTGCACCCATCACTGCGCGCCAAAGGCGCGCAGGGCGCTCGTGAGACATGCAAGTTGGCTGCGGAATTACCGCCGCTCGGCGACAGGCCTCGCGGCTCGCGGGTCTGGCAGGGCTGACGCCCTGCACCCATTTCTGCGCGCCAAAGGCGCGCAGGGCGCTCGGGAGACAGGCAAGTTGGCTGCGGAATTCCGCCGTTCGGCGACAGGCCTCATGGCTTCTGGTAGGATTGGTTCCTATTCATTGATTTTGATTTCATCGTTTTGACTGTGTGAAGCACGGGCAATCCGGAGGTGCAGGAGGCACTGCCTCCTGCCGGGGCGCAGGGGCAGAGCCCCTGCCCGTCCCTGACGTTTTAGGAAAGAAGGAGATTGTTATGGTTCGGGAAGATATTCGCAACATTGCTATTATCGCGCACGTTGACCACGGCAAGACCACGCTGGTGGACGAAATGCTCAAGCAGGGCGGCGTGTTTCGTGAGAATCAGCAGGTAGCGGAGCGCGTGATGGACTCCAACGACCTGGAGCGGGAGCGCGGCATCACCATTCTGGCGAAGAACACCGCCGTCCACTACAAGAAGACCAAGATCAACATCGTCGACACGCCCGGCCATGCCGATTTCGGCGGCGAGGTGGAGCGCGTGCTGAAGATGGTGGACGGCGTGCTTCTGCTGGTGGACAGCTTTGAAGGCCCCATGCCCCAGACACGTTTCGTGCTGCGCAAGGCTCTGAGCCTGAAGCTGCCCGTCATCGTGGTCATCAACAAAATCGACCGGCCCGACGCCCGCTGCGAGGAAGTGGTGGACGAGGTGCTGGATCTGTTCATCGAGTTGGGTGCGGACGAGACCGCGCTGGATCGGCCCATCGTGTACGCCTCTGCCCGCACCGGCACGGCCACACTGGATCTGGACAAGCCCTCTCCCGATCTGCGGCCGCTGTTCGAGACCATTCTGGAATACATCCCCGCGCCGGAGGGCGACATGGAAGGCCCTGCGCAGGTGCTGATTTCCACCATCGACTATAACGAATACGTGGGCCGCATCGGCATCGGCCGCATCAACCGGGGTACGCTGAAAACCGGCATGATGGTGGTCAAGACCAACAAGGATACCGGCGCGGTGAGCCAGCCCCTGCGCCTGACCAGCCTGTATACCTTCGACGGCCTGAAGCGTCTGCCTGCGGAGAGCGCCTCCATGGGCGATATCGTGGCCATGAGCGGTCTGGAGGACATCTCCATCGGCGATACGGTTTGCGATCCCGAGCATGTGGAAGCCCTGCCCTTCGTCTCCATCACCGAGCCTACCGTGACCATGACCTTCTCCGTCAACAACAGTCCCTTTGCGGGCCGGGAAGGCGAATATGTCACCAGCCGCCATCTGCGCGCCCGTCTGTTCAAGGAACTGCAGACCGACGTGAGTCTGCGGGTGAACGAGACCGCCAGCCCCGACGCCTTTGAGGTGCGCGGCCGCGGCGAACTGCATCTGAGCATCCTGATCGAGAACATGCGCCGTCAGGGCTATGAGTTCCAGGTGTCCAAGCCTCAGGTGCTGTATAAGGAGATCGACGGCAAGAAGTGCGAACCCATCGAACGCATGGTGGCCGACGTGCCTCAGGCCTATGCGGGCGCGGTCATTGAGAAGATCGGCCGCCGCCGCGGCACACTGGAAAGTATGCACGGCGTGAACCGGGTGCGTCTTGAGTTCCTTGTTCCTTCCCGCGGCCTGTTCGGCTACCGCAGCGAGTTCATGACCGATACCCGCGGCGAGGGCATCATGAGCTCCGTATTTGAAAAGTACGAGCCCGTCAAGGGCGATATTCCGCACCGTGCTTTCGGCGCGCTGGTCTGCTTTGAGGACGGCGAGAGCACCAGCTACGGTCTGTTCAATACGCAGGAGCGCGGCACGCTGTTTATCGGGCCCCAGACCCCGGTGTACAAGGGCATGATCTGCGGTCAGAACGCCCGCCCGGATGATCTGGTGGTCAACGTGTGCAAGCAGAAGCACGTCACCAACATGCGCAACGCGTCCGCCAGTGAAGAAAGCCTGCGTCTGATCAGCGTTCATCCGCTGACGCTGGAAGAGTGTCTGGAGTTTATCGACGACGACGAGCTGCTGGAGATCACCCCCAAGAGCCTGCGGATGCGCAAGCGGGAGCTGAACCACGAGCAGCGGGCCCGTGCCGCCTACCGCGCCAAACAGTAATGCCCTTACCCGATCGTGAACGCAAAGGAGGGAACCGCATGTTCCGTCAAGCTGTCCGCCGTGCCCTCGCCCTGCTGCTGGCCCTGTGCCTTTTGCCCGCAGCGGCGCTGGGCGAGGCGGCCTCTCTCGCCGAAGAATGGCCCGTGGATTCCAGCGCCGTTACCCGCGCCGATTTTGACCTGAGCGTCCAGCTCCATGCGGACGCTTTCCCGGCCGACGGCCTGACGGATTATCGGGGCTGGGAAACCTTTCTCAGCAAGCTTCGGCTGTCCGGCGTGATCGATCTGCAGCGCTTCCCCCGGCCCAACAACCGTATGTATATGGAAGCGCAGCTCCTTTTGAACGACCGGGAGCTGACACAGTTTTCCTTTGAGGATTACTGGGGCTTCCGCTACGTGCGCAGCCCCGCGCTGTGCAACCGAAGCATTCATTTCCAGATGAACAACTATCTGGAATTTATGCTCAAGCCTTATGAATACTACGAGCTGCCCACCCAGTATATTGCCCTGCTGACCTACCCAGAAGTGACGGCTTATCTGGCGGAATGCTATGAGGACGTGCTGACTCCTTACCTGCATGGCGAGGGAAATCGGACGGTCTCCTACGATGATCTGTATCAGATGTGTCAGGAGCTGGACACGGTCATGACGGACGCGAAGGCGGAGCAGTCCTACTTCTTCCTGCTGGCGTTGCTGATCGATCTGGGCATGGCCGATCAGGTCTACGACGGATTAAGCTATCTGGAAGATTATCTGGATTGGCTGGATCCCGAACGGGAAGGCATGACCATCACGGCGCAGGGCGATACCGACCGCTACGAGGTGGGCGGGCATGTCCTGTTCACCCGCACCCGGGGAGAAAACGGCCTGTCCTTCCGACTGTCTCTGCCCACGGAAAACGACGAGGAGCTGGCGCTGGAATACGACCAGACCCCCGGCGCGAACGGCGGCACGGACGTGAATGCACGGCTGACAGTTTCCGTTGAGGAGGAAAACCTGATCGACCTGACGCTGAACGCCGACGGTCTTCCGGGCGAGACGGACACGCAGGCGGTCGGCAAGCTGAACTTTGCCGTTTCCGGCAGTGCGGTGGAGGAGACAGCCTATGCTTTCCAGTTCCGGCTGACACGCTCCGCCGCCCAGCCGCCCTTCCATGTGACCTTCGGCGTGGACTGGCTGCATCCCGAAACGGAGAAGCCCGCCTTCACGCTTCTGTACAGCGCCGATGTGGAAATGAAGGACGAAAGCGTGCTGGTGGATCGAACCTACGATAATCAGAACGACTTCTTCCACCTGAACGACAACTATCTGGAAGAATACAAGCGGGATTTCGCCCTGCCGCTGGCGTTTACCGCTGCGCCCGTACTGGCGGAAATGCCGTCCGGCGTTCTGAATGATATTCTGCGTTTCTGCGATGAAACCGGAATTCTGGCGACCCTGGGGATTGAATAGGAGGAAAGTCTGGTGCAGGAACAGTTTTTGGAAAAAAAGAGCCAGAGCCCGCTGTATCAGCAGCTCATGACTCGTTTGAAAAATGATATCGTGGCGGGCGTTTACCCTGCCGGAGGCCGCATCCCCAGCGAGCAGGTGCTTTGCGATACCTACGGCGTCAGCCGCGTCACAGTGCGCAAGGCCATGCTGGATCTGGTGCAGGAGGGCCTGCTGGTGCGGCGGCAGGGCAAAGGCACCTTTGTGGCGGAAGAAAAGCTGCGCCGGGATCTGAGCATGATCACCAGCTTTACCGACTCCTGCGCCGCCCGGGGACACCATGCGGAGGCGCGGCCCATTTCCTGCCAGTGGGAAGAGCCAACGGCGGAGGACTGTGAAAAGCTGGGCGTTTCCGCCGGAAGCCGGGTGCTGGAGCTTTGCCGTCTGCGGCTGAGTGACGGCGATCCAGTGATGCTGGAGGTCAACCGCTTTCCGGAAGAATATGCTTTTCTGGCGGAGGAGCCGGTGGACGGCTCGCTGTACGAATGCCTGCGCGCCCATGGGGTCATCCCCTCGTCCGCCGTGCATGATATTTCCATGGGCCATGCCACGCCCTTTGTGAGCAAGCATCTGCACACCGAGGTAGGCGACGCGCTGCTGGTGCTGGACGAGCTGGTGCTCAATCAGCACGGCGAGCCGCTGCATCTGAGCCGTCAGTGGATCCGCGGCGACAAGTTTACTTTTCGGATCTGAGGACCCGATGAACTCTTTCCGCCCAGCCGGCCTTCGCCATGGCTGGGCGGCTGAATGATATTCTTTTTCAGAAAGGAGCGTGTTTTTTATCAGCGCTTCAAAATTCGCCCTGTTTGTGGATCTGGAAAACTGCGGCGCGAAGGTCTCCACCCTGCTGAATGTGCTGGAAAAGGTGAAGATCCGCGGCGACATCCTGCTGGGCAAGGTATACGGCTATACCGACCGCTATAGCGACCTGAAGGAAGTGCTTCTTTCCAACACCTTCACGGTGGTGCCCAGCCTGCGCTACGGCATCAGTCAGAAGAACAACGCGGACATTCTGCTGGTGATCGACGCGCTGGAGGTGGCCTTCACCAACCCGCTGATCGACAGCTTCTGCATCGTGTCCGGCGACAGCGACTACACGCCGCTGGTGGGCCGGCTGAAGAGCATGGGCAAATTTGTGCTGGGCATCAGCCGCAGTGAGGTGGCCAGCACCATTTTCATCAATGCCTGCAACGAATTTCAGTTCCTGGAGAATGTGGGCCCCCGCATCCGCAAGGAAACGGGCAAGAAAAAGGCTGCTGCTGACGACAAGGAGCCGCTGGACGAGGCGGAACTCAACAAACTGCTTTGCAGCATTCTGGAAGAGCAGACCGACAAGGACGAGCTTTATGCCAGCGAGCTGAAGGGCATCCTTTTGCGTCTGCGGCCGGACTTCAACGAAAAGGCCTATGGCTGCGCCACCTTCCTTAAGGTGCTGGACAAGCTGAGCAAGCAGTTCGGCAGTCTGCGCATCCGCAGCGATAACTTCAACGTCATGGTGTCCGTAGCCGCGAGCAGCGGCAAGGAAGCAGCGCCCCAGCTCAGCAAGGAAAACTGGCGCGCCGTCATTCAGGAGCAGCTTCACCGCTACAAGGAGGACGGCTTCGACCGCATCAATCCCAGCATCCTCAAGGCGGATCTGCAGGCTACCTATCCCGATTTTTCCGAGCGGGCGCTGGGCTTCAAGCGCTTCAGCGATATGCTCAAGGCATTGGAAAAGGACGGCCTGCTCACCGTGGAGCTGGATGAGCAGGGGACCATGCTTATCAACGTGCTGTAAGCAAAAGGAGAGATCAACATGCCCAAAGGCTTTGCCCGCGTCGCCGCCGTCAGCCTGCCCGTTCATCTGGGGGACGTTGCGGCCAATGAACAGGAAATTCTAAGCGCTATGGAGCCGCTGCGCCGTCAGGACGTTCAACTGGCCGTTTTTCCCGAGCTGTGCCTGACGGGCTACACCCTGGGCGATCTGCTGCTGCAGCCGCTGGTGCAGGCGGCCAGCTGGGAAAGCATGCTGCGCATTGCGGAAAAGACGGACGGCTCCATGGCTGTGGTCATCGGCCTGCCGGTGAATGTGCGCAGCCGTCTGTACAACTGTGCCGCCGTGCTGTACGGCGGACGGCCCATCGGTTTTGTTCCCAAGACCTATCTGCCCAACGGCAACGAATTTTACGAGACCCGCTGGTTCGTCAGCGGCGCAGAGGCGGACGAAACGCTTTCCTGCGCCCTGCCCGGCGGAGAAGCCTGTTCCGTTCTGCTGCGGCCCGATCAGCTTTTTGATCTGGGCGGCTTTACCTTCGGCGTGGAGATCTGCGAGGATCTGTGGACGCCCATCCCGCCCAGTTGCCAGCTGGCGGTGGACGGGGCGGACGTGATCGTCAACCCCAGCGCCTCCAACGCGCTGGTCAGCAAGCATCAGTACCGCCGCGAGCTGCTGAGTCAGCAGTCCGGCCGCCTCTACGCGGGCTACGCCTATGCGGGCGCGGGCTTTGGCGAAAGCACCAGCGATCTGGTCTTTGACGGCTACACCGCCGTTTACGAGAGCGGCCGCGCCCTCAGCGAGGGGCCGCGCTTCCAGCGGAATGGCGGCACGGCCGTTGCGGACATCGATGTACAGCGGCTGCGCTACCAGCGGCAGCGCAACGGCAGCTTCCATCAGATGCCCGCCGGAAAGCGCAGACCCGCCTTTATGAGCGCCGTACCCGTGGCGGAATCGGCTCTGCCGCTCATCCGCCGGTTGGATCCGCTGCCCTTTGTACCCCAGGGTACGGACGCGGACGGGCGGCTGGAGGAGATCGTCCACATTCAGATGACCGGCCTGATGAGCCGTCTTGCGTCCATTCACTGCAAGCATCTGGTGGTGGGCGTTTCCGGCGGTCTGGACAGCACGCTGGCGCTGCTGGTGGCCGCAAGGGCTTACGACGAGCTGGGGCTTGACCGCAGCGGCATTCACGCCATTACCATGCCCGGCATGGGCACCGGCGCGCGCACCAAGTCCAACGCGGACATTCTGATGGAGCGCCTGCGCGTCAGTTCCAGCGAGATCGCCATCGGCCCGGCGGTGAAGCAGCATTTTGCCGACATCGGTCAGGATGAGAACGTCCACGACGTGACCTACGAAAACAGTCAGGCCCGGGAGCGCACCCAGATCCTTATGGACTACGCCAACAAGGTAGGCGGCATCGTGCTGGGCACCGGCGACCTGAGCGAAGCGGCGCTGGGCTTCTGCACCTACAACGGCGACCACATGAGCATGTACAACGTGAACTGCTCTGTGCCCAAGACGCTGGTGAAGAGTCTGGTGCGGTACATCAGCACGCACTCCTTTGACGGGCAGGTAAAGGACGTCTGTCAGGACATCATTGACACGCCCATCAGCCCGGAGCTTCTGCCCGTCAGCGAAGGCGAGCTGAACCAGCGCACCGAGGACATTCTGGGCGACTATGCCCTGCACGATTTCTTCCTCTATCATATGATGGACAGCGGCGCTTCTCCGGAAAAGCTGCGCCTGCTGGCGATTCAGGCGTTCGAGGGCGTTTATGCTCCCGAAAAGATCAACGGTCAGTTGGAGACCTTCCTACGCCGCTTTTTCCAGCAGCAATTCAAGCGCAACTGCGTTCCCGACGGCCCCAAGGTAGGCTCCGTCAGTCTGAGTCCTCGTGGCGACTGGCGCATGCCCAGCGACGCGAACCGCACTCTCTGGCAGGGCTAAAGCCCTGCACCCCGGACTGCGCGCTATGCGCGCAGGGCAGTCGTGGGACATGAGAGCTGGCTGCGGAGTTACCGCCGTGGCACGACGGGTGCCACGGCTCGCGGGTCTGGTGCGATTTCCAGCTTGTTGGCGAGTATAGACCGCCATTCGGCGGCGGGCCTCATGGCTCGCTTCAAAAGTCCAACGTGGATATGAAACCACGCTGGACTTTTGCGTTGGAAAAAGGAAGGAACCCTATGGCGGCTACGCGCATTATCCCCATGCATCGCAATGGGGCTGTACGCATAAATCCCGCAATTTCTGGATGGGCAGTACAGTCAAAAAACAACTTGACGGGACGGCAAAGTGTGCTATAATAACGCTTTGTAAGTCATCGGAGGACAGGTACGCCGTAGCGTCGGGATGTTATTGCCAAGCATTCTCTGTCGAAGAAGATGTCGGGTGAGCCCGGTTTTGCCGCGAAAAGCAGCAGCCGGGCTTTTTGCGTAAATACATGGCTTGGGAGGTTGCTCTATGCGTTCCGATAGAGCCAAAAATCTGGTCAAGTATGTGTTTCCCGCCATTCTGACCAACACCTGCATTTTCCTGTTCACCATCATCGACGGCGTTTTCGTCGGTCATGGCTTGGGAACGGACGCGCTGGGCGCGGTGAATATCGCCATGCCGTTCGTGATGATCTCCACTGCGCTGAACATGCTCACCAGCATCGGCGGCGTGACGATCGCGGCGATCCGCCTTGGGCGCGGAGATAAGGACGGCGCAAATCAGGCGTTTATGCACGCGCTGACCGCGAATTTTGCGCTTTCATTGATCATCACGCTTCTGGGCACGGTGCTGACCACGCCCATATGCCGTCTGCTGGGCGCGGACGCGTATTACCTGCCCATGGTGAAGGAGTATGTGTTCTGGTGGGCGCTGGGCGCGATTCCGAGCGCGCTGTCCGTCGTCTTTCAGAGCTTCTGCCGCAACGACGGCTCGCCCATGCTGGTCGCCGCGGCGACGGTGGCCAGCACGCTGCTGAACATCTTTCTGGACTGGCTGCTGGTATTTCCGCTGCACATGGGCATCATGGGCGCGGCGCTGGCGACCAGCATTTCTCAGGCGGTTTCGTTCCTGATTGTGCTGATGCATTTCGTGCTGAAGAAGGGCGATCTGCGCATCAAACGTTTCAAGCCGGCGGGCAAGCTGTATCGGAAGGTGATCTTCCGAGGGCTTCCGGAGATGATTGCGCAGTTTGCAACGCCCGTCTCCACCATCTGTATGAACCATGTGCTGGTGGCCAATCTGGGCGAGCTGGGCGTGAACGCCTTCGCGGTGATTTCCTATGTGGCCTCCTTCTCCATGTCTGTGCTGTTCGGCACGTCGGAGGGACTGCAGCCCCTGTTCGGACAGGCGTATGGTGCAAAGCACGATGAGGACTTGAAGTACTATCTTCGCCGAGGAATGCTGATTTCTCTGGTGGGCAGCATTTTGTGCACCTTGCTGGCGGTCTGCCTGGGCCGCCCCATCTGCGCGCTGTTCGGCGCGGAGGGCGAGGTGCTGGACTTCACCGTAAGGCATATGCCGGAATACGCATGGGGCTTTATCATCGCCGGTCTGAATACGCTTCTTTCCTCTTACCTGTATTCCACCAAGCGCTCGGTGCCCGCCATTATCCTCAACGCGCTGCGGAGCTTTGTGTTCAGCATTCTGATCATCCTCGGCCTGCCCGCCATTTTCGGCAGCGGCGTGATCTGGTTTACCTATGGCATTTCGGAATGTCTGGTGCTGGCGGTGGCATTTGTGCTGACGAAATACTCGGAACGAAACGGGATTGTCTATCAATAAGAGCGCTTCGGTTTCTTGAGCCTTCTGCCTAATTGCCGGGAAGGTCGAAAGCAAAAAGCTTTACAACCGCAGAAAAAGCGCTCATGCCTGGAAGGATGATTTCCGCATAAGCGCTTTTGATTTGTATCCTTTCTGGTAAGCCTCTTGACGAGCGTCCGTATTCGGACTTATAATACGTTAAGAGTCTGTAAACGGACTCTTGATGTGATTTTGGAGGGAAGACGTATAGGATGGATATAAAGGAATTTATCATACAGATCGAGCAGCAGCGAAAAGAAATGGACGCACTGTATCATAGCGTGGCTGTAAAGTACGGCCTTTCCGATACGTCCCTGTGGATTCTGTATCTCGTGTCGGAGGACAGCGGCGACCTGACGCAGCAGGATCTGTGCCGGCAGGGCTGTTTTGCCAAGCAGACCATCAACACGGCGGTCA
>CAKUCE010000052.1 GCA_934643535.1 uncultured Clostridia bacterium
CACACCACCGTGGGCGCGCCCGGCTACAACACCTATTTCCTGTGGCTGATGGCCGGCAAGGATCAGGGCTTCTACCGTTCCAACGATCCCGACCACGAGTGGGTCAGCGCCGTGGAAAATCTGGTCAAGAAGCAGGGCTGAAGTCCTGCCGCCGGCCTGTATGGCAGAGGCTCAGGACAGGCAGGCCGCAGAACGACTGCGGCGGGTTCCTGCAAATGAGGGTTAAAAAGGAGCTTCCCTATGCCGGGAAGCTCCTTTTTTGACGAACTGAAAAGGTCAGTTCTCTGTTTGGAACCATGGATACGCCAGCTCATATTGTCCGGGAGCCAGCAGGCAGCGGCCCTTTTCATCCACATGGGAGAAAATTTCCGGATGGCGGGCCTGAACATCCCTGCCGGGAGTGCCGGGCAGGGCCAGACGTCCCGTGCAGCCGAAGGGCACGGTAAAGGAAAGACGAAGAAGACCGTCCTTCAGCGCCCATGCAGATTTCCACAGGCCGGAAGCGGTGTGCAGCTCCGCCGCCCCAAAGCCCACCCGCTCATCGGGCGTGGGGCACAGCAGGGCTTCCCGGAAACCGGGAGCCTGTTCCATGGGCTGAATGCCGCCGATGTGGGCAAACATCCATTCCAGAATGCTGCCGTAGGCATAATGGTTCAGGCTGTTCATGCCCGTGGAGGAAATACTGCCGTCGGGCAGCAGGCTGTTCCAGCGCTCCCAGACGGTGGTAGCGCCCAGCTTGACCTCGTAGAGCCAGCCGGGATAGTCCTCCCGCAGCAGGAGGGTATAGCTCAGATCGTCCCGGCCCATGGCGCTCAGCTCCCGGCACAGGAAGGGCGTGCCGACAAAGCCGGTCTGCAGGGTATCGTCCACCCGGTGCAGCGCGTTCAGAAGCCCCTCCCTGGCGCGGGAGAGGTCTTCCTGCAGACCGAAGCGCAGGGTCAGAAGATAAGCGGTCTGGGTGTCGATGCAGCAGCGGCCGGAAGGGGAGAAATACTCCTGCCGGATACCGTCCAGAATGCCGTCCGCCAGCGCACGGTAGGCCGAAGCGTCTTTCGTTCTGCCCAGCAGTGCGGCGGCTTTGGCCACGATCAGGGCGCTGTTTCGGTAATACACATCCGCGATGAAGCCCACGTCCGTACCGCCGCCGCATTCGTCGGCCTTGCGGGAAGGATTGTCCAGCGCCAGCCAGTCGCCATAATGGAATTTTTTTCGCCAGCCGTGCTCGTTCCCATCCACCCGGCGAATATATTCCACCCACGCTTTCATGTCCTCGTAGCGCTCCCGCAGGATGGAGGCGTCGCCGAAGTAGAGATACAGGTTCCACGGGATGATGCAGGCCGCGTCGCCCCATACGGAAATGCCCTGCCGCTGATAGCCGAAGGAAGGAACGACTTTGGGGACGGCACCGTCCGCCGCCCGCTGTTCCATAGCGATGTCCGCCAGATACTTGCGGTAAAAAGGATATACGTTGCGCAGATAGCACGCCGCAGCGGAAAACACCTGCGCGTCGCCCGTCCATCCCAGCCGTTCGTCCCGCTGGGGACAGTCGGTGGGCACATCCAGAAAATTGGAGCGCAGACCCCAGCCAACGTTGGAGATCAACTGATTGAGCAGAGGGTGACCGGTGCGCAGAAAGCCGGTTTCCTCCGCCTGAGAATACAGCGCCAGCGAGGTGAAGGTTTGAGCCGCCTGCTCATCCGCCCCTTCGATTTTGACATAACGGTAGCCGTAGAAGGTGAAACGGGGCCGCAGCACCTCGGGGCCGCCCCCCGCCGTAAAGCGGTAGTCGGCCCGGGCGGAGCGCAGGTTATCCCGGTAAAAGCAGCCGTTTTGCAGCACTTCGCCAAAAGAAAGATGCACCTGTGCGCCCCGTGGCAGCTCCACCGGCCATTCGAAAATCCCGGCATGATTCTGCCCCATATCCAACACCAGTTCTCCAGCCGGGGTACGGAAAATTTCGCGGGGCGTCATCCGCTCATGAACGGTGACCGGCGGGCTGAGCCGGGCCGTCAGCACGGCTGCTGGCGGGTCGATCTCCACGCAGCGTTCCTCCGGCAGCGGCGGAAGGGTGCAGTCAACCTCTTCGCCGTCGTAAATGCTGGTAAAGGAAATTTGGGAACGCCGCACCGTCCACCGACCGTCCGTGCCGAAAACCTCCTCGGAGCCGTCTTCGTAGCTCACGTGAATCTCGGCGATCAGCTTCAGCCCGGAGGAAGCAAAGGGCTTTTCTTTTTCTAGGCAAAGACCGAAACGGCTGTTATACCAGCCGTTTCCCAGCAGCACTTCCAGCCGTCCACCCTGCTTCAGCTCCTCGGTGACGTCGAAGGTCTGATACTGAAGCCACAGGTCGTAGGCGTTGTCATAAGGGGTCATGATCTCGTTGCCGATGCGCCGTCCGTTCAGAAACGCTTCATAAACGCCCAGACCGCAGACATACAGTCGGGCGCGGACCGGTTTCTTCCGGGACAGGGGCAGCTCCCGGCACAGGAAGGGCAGGCGGGCGTCTGGCTCCGCACAGGCGATCCACCGGCCCTGCCATGGCTCGTCCTGCTTGGCGGTTTCAAACCATTCCACATCGCTTCGGGCCTCTTCGTCCGCGTCGGTGCGCACCGTCACCTGCCAGTAATAACGGGTGCGCGGTTCTGTCCGAAGCGGCACGGTCGTGCCGAGACTGTCCAGACCGGCAAAACCGCTGTCATAGAGCGGTTCGCCTTCGGTTTTCCATACCGTGATCCGGGCCGCCGTCTGGCGGCTGCCGCGGGCCTCTTCCGCCTGCCATGAAAAGGTGAGCTGGGGAAGGGAATAGCCAAGAGGACGAACCATGTGATTCAGTTGGCAATGCGTGATTTTCATCGAAAGATCCCCTTTGGTTTTTACCACAGCAGCCGGTCAGGGTCGCCCTTATGATCGACGGATTCCGCCAGATTGTTGGCGTGGTCGGCGATGCGTTCCAGATTGTTGAGCATATCCAGATAGAGCATGCCGTTCTTGGGCGTGCATTTTTTGTTTTTCACCCGGTCCACGTGATGGGCGGCCAGCGTTTCGCACAGCTCATCCACGTGGCTTTCCCGGTCGAACACTTCGTTCAGGTCGTCCGGGTCGTCCAGCTGCTTGTCCACAATGCGGATGCTCTTTTCCAGCATTTCGGTCACGATGCCGGACAGATTTTCGATCTCGTGCTCGGCCTTAGTGGAAAAGCGGCTTTTTTCCTTCCGGCGGGCTGCGCCGATCTCCATGATGTTGGTGGCGTGGTCGCCGATACGCTCCAGATCATTGACCACGTGGAACAGGGAACCGGCCAGATGCACGTCGCCGGTGCTGAGCTGCAGGCCCTTGACCTCGATCAGCTCCCGGGTGATCTCCTCGTTCAGAAAGTCGATCACTTCCTCCCGGTTGTCAAACTCCGCCGGTTCCATGGCCTTGGGGGAGAAGAAATAGTCCATGGCAAAGCGATAGTTGGCCATGACGATGTCCGCCATGCGCATGACTTCCTTAAAGAGCTGCTCCACCGCCACAGGCGGGGTGGACAAAAGGCGGCTGTCGAAATACATGAGCCGCATGGGCTCCTGAGGCTTGTCCTCGCCGCGTACCAGAAGGTACGCCAGCTTTTCCAGAACGCCGCTCAGGGGCAGGAGCAGCAGGGTGGTGATCAGGTTGAAGCCCACGTGGGCCACGGCGATCTGCAGGCGGATGTTGTTCCCGGCAAACCGGGCGATCCAGTCCGCCAGCGGCAGGAACGACGCAAGGACCAGGAAAATGACGGTGCCGATCACGTTGAACATCAGGTGAACCATGGCGGCCCGCTTGGCGGTGCGGTTGGTGCCCACGGCGGCCAGCAGACAGGTGACGCAGGTGCCGATGTTCTGACCGAACAGGATAAACAGCGAGGTATTCAGGCTGACGGCCCCCGCCGAGGCCAGCGACTGAAGAATACCGATGCTGGCCGCGCTGCTCTGCAGAAGGGCCGTTACCAGTGTGCCCACCAGCACGCCCACCACCGGGTTGGCAGCATAGACCATCATATCCTGGAAGCCCTTCCAGTCGCGCAGCGGCTCCATGGCGGAGGACATCATATCCATGCCCAGAAACAGCATGCCGAGGCCCATGGCGATCTGCCCGCCCAGCTTGACGGAAGGCCGGTTGCCCGCCAGCTGCAGCACCGCGCCGATGGCGGTGAAGATGACGGCGAAGTTGACCTCCACCGACAGCATCAGCGAGGTAATGGTGGTGCCGATGTTCGCGCCCATGATGACGCCGATAGCCTGACTCAATTGCAAAAGACCCGCGTTCACAAAGCCGACCACCATGACGGTGGTTGCGCTGCTGGACTGGATGACGGCGGTGATGAAAGCGCCGATCAGCACAGCGGTCAGCTTGTTGCGGGTCAATATTTCAAGCAGGTGCTTCATGCGGCTTCCCGCCGCGGTCTCCAGGCCCTCGCCCATGGTTTTGATGCCGAAGAGAAACAGGCCCAATCCTCCCATGAGGGACAATACCATCGTTGCGTTCATGCGCAATCCTCCTGTGCATGCGCCGCGCTCCGTCCTTGAACGCGGCCTTCGTTTCTATTGCTCCATTCAACAACGCTTAGCAGTTTATCATATGCTTTCCGCACTTGTAAAGTGTCTGGTTTCCTACAATCCGGCGGCAGAAACTGTCGAATTTTGCCGGGCTTTGCAGGAAGACTGCCGTTTGCGGGGTTTCTACAAAAAAGTACCTTGTTTTTTGACGAATAGAATATTATAATAGGGATGTTGCATCCGGGTCTGTGGTTGCAAGCCGATGCCAGACGCGGGCAAAGCGGTCCACGTAAGCCGGGCAAAGTCCCGATGAGCATGGCGCGTTCTAGAAGTAAGTCCGGCCGCCGCTTTCAGGCGGCGAGAGAGGGCGCGTAGGGCGCCGAAGCGATGAGCAAACCCTCCGGCCGGCGAGTGTGGGGTCAAAGACCAGGTCAGCCGGATGCATCAACTTGAACGGAATTGGAGGATCCCCATCATGTACCAGGACAAAACGCTTGTGTGCCGTGACTGCGGCGCTGAGTTCGTGTTCACCGCCGGTGAGCAGGAATTCTATGCGGAGAAGGGCTTCCAGAACGAGCCTACCCGCTGCAAGGACTGCCGCGCCGCCCGTAAGGCCAGCCGTGCCAACGCGCCCCGCGAATCCTATGAAACCGTGTGCGCCGCCTGCGGCAAGCCCACCACCGTTCCCTTCGTGCCCAAGAGCGACCGGCCCATCTACTGCAGCGAGTGCTTCGCCGCCCATCGTAACGGCTGAAAAACAGAACGGCGCTTTTGCGGAAGGGCCCGTTCCCATCGCTTTCAAAACAAGGAAAACGGAAACGCTCAGCCCCGGACTTCGGTTCGGGGCTTTTGATTGTCCATTTGTAAAAAATGAATTGCATATTGACAAGGGGCCGGAGAAGATATAAACTATCGTCTATATAGAGGTTTCTCTATATAGACGGCAAAGGAGTCGAAACCATGAACTGCTTTCAGGCATCCATCCCCATTCTGAAGGCCCTGTGCGACGAAACCCGCCTGCAGATCCTGAGCATGCTTTCGGAACGGGAAATGAACGGCTGCGAGATCCACCGGGCCTTTGACTGCACCCAGCCCACCATCAGCTACCATATGAAAGCGCTGGTGGACGTGGGGCTGGTACACGCCCGCCGGGAGGGCTGCGCCACGGTATACACTATCAATCAGGAGATCTGGCCCGGGGTAGAGGCGCTGCTGCATGCCATCTGCCGGGCTGTGAAGGGAGAGTGCGCCCGTGAGCGAGTCAACGCCGCTGCTTCGGCTGGAAAATCTGAGTAAGGATTACGGCCAGGGAATGATCCTGCATCACCTGAATCTGGATATTGAGCAGGGAGAATTTCTGACCCTGCTGGGCCCTTCCGGCTGCGGAAAGACCACCACCCTGCGGATGATCGCCGGGCTGGAAAGCGTGACCGAGGGCCGGGTTCTGCTGGATGGCAGGGACATTACCGGTCTGCCGCCGGAAAAGCGCCCGCTGAATACGGTGTTCCAGAGCTACGCCCTTTTTCCCCATATGAATGTGTTTCAGAATATCGCCTACGGGTTAAAAGTAAAGGGGATGAAAAAGGCGGAGCAGAAGAAGCGGGTGGAGGAAGCCCTGCGGCTGGTGCGCCTGACCGGCTATGAAAAACGGATGCCCTCCCAGCTCAGCGGCGGCCAGCGCCAGCGGATCGCCATCGCCCGGGCGGCGGTGCTGCGGCCCAAGGTGCTGCTGCTGGATGAGCCCCTGGGCGCGCTGGATCTGAAGCTGCGTCAGCAGATGCAGACGGAGCTGAAGCGGATGCAGCAGGAAATGGGCATCACCTTCGTTTACATCACCCACGATCAGGAGGAAGCCCTGAATATGTCCACCCGGATCGTGATCCTTCGGGAGGGAAGGGTGGAACAGATCGGCACACCGGAGGAGGTCTACGAGCATCCGCAGACGCTGTTCGCCGCCGGGTTCATCGGCCAGAGCAACCTGCTTCGGGGCGAAGTGACCGCCGTCCAGCCGGAAAACCGGCTGACCCTGCAGGTGGAGGACGTAGAGCTGCCCGCCCTCGCCGACCGGCCCTTTGCCGTGGGCGACCGGGCGGTGCTGTGCCTGCGGCCCCAGCGGGTGCGCTACGGCTTCCAGCCTCAGCATCAGATGGAGCTGCAGGGCGTGATCCGGCAGAAGTACTATTCCGGCGGGATGCAGCATACGCTGATCGCCCTCAGCGACCGGCTGACGGTCAACGCCGTGACGCAGGCTTCCGAAATGGATCAGTTCCAGATCGGCGACCGGGTGTACGTGGGCTGGAGCCAAGCCCACGCGCCGGTGGTGCCCGATGAAAAGCTCGATCTGGAAGCCGCCGAGGGGGGACAGGGATGAACCGCAAGGAGAAACGCTTCGCCCTGCTGCTGAAGCTGCCCCTGTACCTGTGGACGGTACTGTTCGTGCTGGCGGCGCTGGGGTATGTGATCGCGCTGAGCCTCCAGAGCCGGGGCGAGCTGATCGGCGCGTCCGGCCAGTGGACGCTGGACAATTACGCCCGCCTGCAGGAACCCCAGTATTTTCAGGTGCTGGTGAACAGCCTGCGGCTGGCGGCGCTGACGACGCTGCTGTGCGCCCTGATCGGGTATCCCTTCGGCTATCTGATGGCCCGGCTGAGACCGGCCTCCCGCTCCATCGTCACGCTGCTGCTGGTGGTGCCCTTCTGGACCAATTCCCTCATCCGGATTTACGGCTGGCGCATTTTGCTCATCGGCAACGGCCCCATCAATACCCTGTTGATGAATCTGGGGTGGATCCAGCAGCCGCTGAAGCTGCTGAACACCGAGGGCGCGGTGTTTCTGGGCATGGTGTACGCGCTGGTGCCCTTCATGATCCTGCCCTCCTCCACGGCGGTGGAAAAGCTGGACTATTCCGTGGTGGAGGCGGCCCGCGATCTGGGAGCCAGCCCGCTGCACGCCTTTTTCACCGTCACCGTGCCTCTGACCCTGTCCGGACTGATGGCGGGGTGCGTGCTGGTGTTCATCCCCTCCACGGGTCTGTTCTTCCTTAACGACCTGCTGGGCGGCAGCAAGACCATGCTGGCGGGCAATCTGATCCAGAGCCTGATGAAGAGCCGCGATCTGCCCATGGCCTCGGCGCTGAGCGTGCTGATGCTGGCCGTCACAGGCGTAGTCATCGCCCTGTACCGCAAGGCGGGCGGCGACGCGGACGGTCTGGGGCTGTTCTGAGGAGGGAAAACGAATGAAAAAGCATTCCTTCGGTTCCAAGCTCTTCCTCGGACTGGTGCTGCTGGTGCTGTACCTGCCCATCGCGGTGGTGGTGGTCTATTCCTTCAACGACAATTCCGCCCGGATTCCGCTGGCCTTCACCGGCTGGACAACCCTCTGGTACGGCGAGCTGCTGGACGGCAAGGGCGGCTATGGTCCCGCCCTGCTGCTGAGCCTGCGGGTGGCGCTGTGGTCGGTGCTTTTGTCAGTGGTCATCGGAAGCCTGGGCGCAGTGGGCATGACCCGCAGCGCACTGGGCTTCCGGGGCAGGCCGGGCCGTCTCGACCGTTTCATGGGGGCGTTCTCCATCCTGCCCATCATGATCCCGGAGATCATTCTGGGCCTTGCCTTCATGGTCATCTTCAACGCGCTGGGCGTTCGGGACAATGTGGCCCGGCTGGTGCTGGCCCATACCACCTTCTGCATTCCCTACGTATTTCTGTCGGTCAAGAGCCGGTTGGTGGGCATGGATCAATCCCTGTTCGACGCGGCCCGGGATCTGGGCGCCACGCCCCGGCGGGTGCTGTGGGACATTACCCTGCCCCTGTGCCGTCCCGCGATCCTGAGCGGCGCGTTTCTGGCGTTGGCCATGAGCATGGATGATTTCGTCATCAGCTTCTTTGTCTATGGCGCGGGGGAGGGCACGCTGCCCCTGAAGATCTATTCCAGTGTGAAGGTAGGGGTCAGCCCCCGGGTCAACGCCCTGTGCTCGCTGATGATCGCCGCGGTGTTTCTGGCTGTAGCTGCGCAGCGGTACGCCCAGGCCGTGCGGAAGGCAAGGGAAAAACGTCAGGCGGAAGAATGAAATGTTGCGCCGTTCTTTTACGGATGAAATGAAACGATGTTTTCGTGATCTCCGGGCTTTGCCCGTGATCGAATAGAACAATGTGTTTCCATGGAAACTCAGAAAGGGGTTTTGAACATGAAAAAAGGATTGTCTCTGCTTGTGGCCCTTGCGCTGGCCGTGCTGGCGCTGCCTGCGCTGGCCGAGGGAACCAAAACCGTCAACGTGCTCAGCTGGGAGGGCTATGTGGATGAGGATACCATTCAGGCTTTCGAAAATGAGACGGGCATAGACGTGGTGTGGTCGCCCATGGACTCCATCGACGACATGCTGCTGAAGGTGACCCAGTCCGGCGGCGAGGGCTACGACCTGATCCTGACCAGCGACTATTCGCTGGACATCCTGCGTCAGGCGGGGCTTTTGCAGGAGCTGGACAAGAGCCTGCTGCCCAACTACGAAAACCTGAACCCGCTGTATCTGAACCAGTATTTCGACCCGGACAATCAGTACGTGATCCCCTACGTGGCGGGCTGCCCGCTGATCGTGTATGACCCGGAGCGGGTGTCCTTTGAGATCACCGGCTACGAAGACCTGTGGAACGAAAGCCTGACCGACTCCGTGGCCTGTCTGGAGCAGTACCGGGTACTGATCGGCGTGACGCTGAAAACGCTGGGCTACAGCATGAACGAGACCGACCCGGACATTTTGGCCAAGGCCAAGGAAAAGCTGATGCCTCTGTACAAAAACATCCGCACCTTCGGCGATATGGAGGCCTATGCCGCCCTGCAGAGCGGCGAAGCCAGCGTGGGCTTCCTGTTCACGCCCTTTGCCAGCCTGCTCATGCAGGAGTTCCCCCAGTATAAGCTGGTGTACCCCAAGGAGGGGCTGGGCTTCGGCATCGACGGCTTTGTGCTGACCGCCGCCTCTCAGAATGTGGAAAGCGCCCATGCATTCCTGAACTACCTGATGGACGCGAAGGTGGCCGCCCACGACGCGGAATATCAGGCCTATATGTGCGTCAACAAGGCCGCTGAGGCGGAGCTAAGCGCCGACTACTGGGCCAATCCCGCCTACAACCCCCCGGAGGAAATGCTGAAGGACGCGGAGTATGTGATGAACATCGGCGACGCGGAGTCCGCTTATGCGGATATTTACGCCGCCTTCAAGCTGCAGTAACACGGCGCGATACGGAAGGAAGGCTGCTTTATGCTGATTCAAAATGCGAAAGCCTTTATCGACGGAAAATTTCAGGAAAAGACCGACCTGTTGGTTCGGGATGGCCGGATCAGCGCCATCGGCACCGGACTGGCGGCAGAGGGCGAAGAGCTGCTCGATCTGGGCGGCGACCTGCTGCTGCCCGGCTTTGTGGACGTTCATATCCACGCCTTTAAGGGCATGGACACCATGCAGGGCGAGGAAGCCGTCCGCCACATGAGCCGGGAGCTGAAAAAGGTGGGCGTGGCGGCGTTCCTGCCCACCACCATGAGCGCCAGCCCCGAGGACACGGTTCGGGCCCTCGCAGGCGTGAAGGCCGTCATGGAACGGCCCGAGCCCGACGGAGCCATCGTGCTGGGCGCACACATGGAAGCGCCGTTTCTGGCGGAGGCCAAGGCGGGCGCGCAGCTGAAGCAGTATTTTGTTGACCCCAACGAGGAAAACTGGCAGCGCTATACCGGCGGACTGGAAAGCGTCGTGCGGCTCATTACCATGGCCCCGGAGCGGGCAGGCGCGCTGGCGTTCATCTCCGCCCTGACGAAGAAGGGCATTACCGTCAGCATCGGCCATACCACAGCGGATGCGGAAACCACCCACGCGGCGGCGGAGGCGGGCGCGACCCACGTGACCCATACCTTCAACGCACAGACGCCCCTGAACCACCGCGCCCCCGGCGTGCCCGGCGCGGCGCTGGTGGACGACCGGCTCCAGTGCGAGGTCATTTCCGACGGCATCCACCTGCACCCGGACATTGTCAAGCTCCTCATCCGGGTCAAGGGCAGGGAAAAGCTGGTGGCCATTACCGACGCGATGGAAGCCGCCGGAATGCCCGACGGCCAGTATCAGCTGGGCGGTCAGGAGGTCTTTGTCCATGAAGGCGCGGCCCGTCTGAAGGACGGCACGCTGGCGGGCAGCACTCTGACCATGGTCCGCGCGTTCCAAAACCTGATGCGTTTCGGCGCGACCCCCGAGGAGGCGGCGCTGATGACCACCAAGACTCCGGCCCTGTCCATCGGCAACGAAGAGCTGGGCGAGATCGAGCTGGGCGCGCCTGCGATCTTCAGCCGCTTTGACGAAAACTATGCCTTCAAAGGCACGGTGGGCTGAGCTGATCCGAAAAGTAAAAAGGCAAGGGCCTTTGTTCCCATGGGGGAGCAAAGGCCCTTTCTGTATCCGGCTGTATATCGCCATATCGTAAAAAATAGAAATGAACAAACGGAGGATATTTCTTCGGACGTGACTCTGTCGTTGCCGCCGCCCGGAAAAGCGCGTTGTTTTTCGTGTTTGGGCTGAACAGCAGAGACGGAAGGCGCGGCATGACCGCAGCGTCTTCGGCTAAGAAAACTTTGGGGTCTATTAGGATTTCTTTGTGTCCTGTTTGGCAAAAGATTGATAAAACTTTCACATAAGGGGCTTCAAAGCCCAAAAGATAGGCGTTTCCGTTTCTGGCGGAGACGTCTTTTGCCGTCCGGCCTTTTTGCTTTATAAGCGATCCTTATCGATAAATACGGAATGATTATTGGATATTTTGGAGAAACCCCCATATAATGTGCCTATTCCAAGGAAAACGCCATGGAAAGGCTCCCGACGAGCCACCCAAAAGCCCAAAGAAAGGACGTGCCGGAGATGCGAAGCAAGTCAGTGCAGCCCCTGTTTTCTCATATGGCGAAGAAACCGCGCAGCTGTCAGCGGCGAAGACGCACGTCCTCCGATCGGGCGGGGGGGAACGGCGTTGACGCTTCTGCGGCGGCCGCGGCATATATGCGCGGCCGTCGTTGATTTTTTCAAATTTTTTGGAAACGGAGGGACACGGTTATGAAAGAAAGAGAAAAGACGCTGTTTGAGGACAGCCCCGTGCTGGAGGCGATCGTCCGTCTGGCTTTTCCCACAGTGATCGGCCAGATCATTCTGGTTTTGTACAATATGGCCGATACGTTTTTTATCGGCCTGACCGGCAGCGACGCCATGATCACCGCCGCCACGGTCTGCATGCCCGCCTTTATGTTTTTGCAGGCGATTTCCAACCTGTTCGGCGTAGGCGGCGCCAGTGTGATTTCCCGGGCGCTGGGCGCACGGGATCTGCAGCGGGCCAAGGATACGGCCTCCTTCGCCTTCTGGGGCTGCGCCGCGGTAACAGTTCTGTATTCGCTGGGCGCGTGGCTCTTCGCCGGACCCTTTGTGGATCTGCTGGGCGGCTCCAATCCGCTGGTGCATGATTACGCCGTGGAATACCTGACCTTTACCGTGGTCATCGGCGGTCTGGCCACCTCTCTGAACGCACTGCTGGCGCACCTGATCCGCTCCGAGGGCCGCTCCCTGCAGGCCAGCATCGGCGTAGCGCTGGGCGGCGTGATGAACATTGCGCTGGACCCCCTGTTTATGTTTGTGATCCTGCCCCGGGGCTATGAGACGCTGGGCGCGGCCGTCGCCACGGCCCTGTCCAATGGGATCGCGCTGGCGTACTTCCTCATCGTGGTGCTCAGGGAGGGCAAGCGCTCCATCCTGCGGCTGAGTCCCCGCCGTCTGGGTCAGTCCATTCGCGGAAGAATCCCCGCCGATGTGCTGATCACCGGCCTGCCCGCCTGCCTGATGACCCTGTGCGAGAATATTTCCTACGCGGTGCTGGACGCACTGATGGCGGTCACCGGGACGGCCCTGCAGGCTGGTCTGGGCGTAGCCAAGAAGGTGAACATGCTGGCCCACAGCATCGTGCGCGGCATGTCTCAAGGCGTGCTGCCCCTGATCGGCTACAACTACGCCGCCGGCAATCACAAGCGCATGAAGACCTCCATTACGCTGTCCATGGCGCTGTCCGTGGCCATGGCGGCGGTGTGCATGACCATTTCGCTGGTGTTCAGCCGTCAGCTGATCGGCCTGTTCATCCCCAGCGGCAGCGAATCCGTGACCTACGGCGCTTCCTTCCTGCGCATCCTCTGTCTGGGCGGCCCCTTCTCCGCCTGCGCCTATGCGCTGATTTCCTTCTTCCAGGCGGTGGGCAAGGGCATGCGTTCCTTTGTGCTGGCCATCCTCCGCAAGGGCCTGCTGGATATTCCGCTGATGTTCCTGCTGAACCGGCTCCTGCCCATCTTCGGCATCGTCTGGGCCACGCCCATCACCGACGTGATCTGCTGCGTGATCTCCATTGGAATGTTCGCCGCTTTCCTGCGCCGGCAGGAGGGGATGCTGGAGAAGCAGCCGGAAACGGCGGAAGTCCCTCTGCGCAAGCGCTGGAGACTGGCGCATTCCTAAATTTTATGGTATAATAACCATCTATAAATGATTTTTTCGGAAAGGATGGGAACGGGATGATTGACCCCAAACTTCATTCCCTGATAAAAGTCGTAGAAACAGGGAGCTTTACCCGGGCGGCGGAGCAGTTGTCCCTGACCCAGCCTGCGGTCAGCCAGCATATCCGTTCGCTGGAAAGCGAGCTGAACGTGCGCATCTTCGAGCGGAAAAATAACGAGCTGCATGTGACCCACGAGGGAGAAACGGTCATCAAGTACGCTCGCCGGATGCTGTCCCTTTACAATAATCTGCGCAAGGATCTGACCAGCGAAAAGCGCCAGCTGACCTCTCTGACCGTGGGCATCACCCACACGGCGGAAAGCAACGCCATCGCCGAGGCGCTGGCCCGGTATGTGAACAGCCGCAGCGGCGTGACCATTAAGATCATCACCGATTCCCAGAGCAACCTGCACGATATGCTCAAGAACTATGAGCTGGACTTCGCC
>CAKUCE010000053.1 GCA_934643535.1 uncultured Clostridia bacterium
TGCGCCTGCGGGCGCACCAAAGGGCTTTCCGCTCGCCCTTTGGAAACCTTCGGGCACCGAAGCTGGCGAGAAACCCAGAGGACGGCAAGCCCCACCACCCGCGCCGCAGTCGGCGCGTCAATCTCCATCCGGGGTAAGGGGGCTGCGCCTGCGGGCGCACCAAAGGGCTTTCCACTCGTCCTTTGGAAACCTTCGGGCACCGAAGCTGGCGAAAAACCCGTAGGATGGCAAGTCCCACCACCCACGCCGCAGTCGGCGCGTCAATCCCCTTGACAGGAAATTTCTTACGACAAAGCTGGCGTATGCCGATGCATGCGGGTGACTTTCCTCAGGGCAAACATCGACCGTCCCACTCTGCCGCATACTCCTCTTTTGCGTTTATCCCCCTTTGAACGTCGAAAAAAACCAGTTTCCCCATACGGCTCAGCATTTCCACTCTGCGCTGCTTTCAGCGCATCCACCCCTACTCTTTCCGGGAGGTTCCCTCATGAAACACCCCCGCCGTTCCTTCCCCCTGTGGCTCGCCTCCACCCTGATCCTGCTTTTTACCATGCTCCTTTGCACCTGCATCGGCAGCGTGTCCATTCCCATAGATTCTACCCTCGCCGCCCTGTGGAACGCCCTCTGGGGACTGCCTTTGCCGGAGGGCTTTCCGAAAGCCGTCGTTTTTTCCGTGCGGCTCCCCCGGGTGTTGTGTGTAGCGCTGACCGGCGCTGCTCTCTCCCTGTGCGGCGCAGCCATGCAGGGCCTTTTGCGGAACCCGCTGGCAGACGGCTCCACGCTGGGCGTGTCCTCCGGCGCGTCGCTGGGCGCAGTGGCCGCGCTGGCGCTGGGGATCACCTTTCCCGGCCTGCCCTACGGCGGTACCGCCGTGGTGGCGATTCTCTTCGCGTTTCTGTCCCTGCTGGCGATTCTGGGCCTTGCCTACGCCCTCGACCGCAGCCTTAGCACCAACAGCATCATCCTGATCGGCGTGATCTTCTCCATGTTCGCGTCCAGTCTCATCAACCTGCTGATCGCCTTTTCGGGGGAAAAGCTGCGTACCATCACCTTCTGGACCATGGGTTCGCTGGCCGGGAGCAGCTACCGCCACGCCGCTCTGCTGGGCGTCGCGCTGCTGGCCTGCGGCGGGTGGATACTGTCCCGTTGCCGGGAACTGAACGCCTTTGCCGTGGGTGAAGAAAATGCCCGGCATGTGGGCGTTTCCGTCCGCCGGGTTAAGCTGGAGATCATGATTGCCGTTTCCGTGCTGATCGGCACCTGCGTGTCCATCGGCGGGACCATCGGATTTGTGGGTCTGGTCACGCCCCATATGACCCGGATGCTGACCGGCCCCAACCATAAGCGGCTGCTGCCTGCGACCATGTTTCTGGGCGCGGTGTTCCTGTTGCTGGCTGACCTGACCGCCCGCACGGTGCTTTCCCCTATTGAGCTGCCCATCGGCGTGGTCACGTCTCTGATCGGCTCAGTGGTGTTCGTGGTCATTTTCTACCGAAGCAGAAAGGCGGGATAAGTCCATGCTGAGCGCAAAAAACGTCACGGTGCGCTACGGCGCGCATACGGTGGTGAACCGTCTTTCCTTTTCGCTGGAAGAGAGCCAATGGCTCATGCTGGCCGGGCCGAACGGCGCGGGGAAAAGTTCGCTGATCTCCGCCATCGCTCAAAGCGTGCCCTATGAGGGAACAGTTCGCCTGAGCGGGCGGAATTTGCGCGATTTTCGCCCGGCAGAGCTGGCGCGGAAGCTCGCCGTGCTGTCCCAACAGCACACGATCAGCTACGGCTACACGGTGGAGGAGATCGTCCGGCTGGGCCGCTATGCCCATCAGCGGGGACTGCTGGGCCGCCGGGATGAAGGCGGGCCAGAGGCGATCGAACAGGCGTTGGAGCTGACCGGCATGAAGCTGCTGCGAAAAAAAAGCCTGCTGGAATTGTCCGGCGGGGAGGTGCAGCGGGCCTTTCTGGCGCAGGTGCTTGCTCAGGAGCCGGAGATCCTGCTGCTGGACGAACCGGCCAATCATCTGGATCTGGTGTACCAGCAAAGCCTGTTTACCCTGATCGGCCAATGGCTGCAAACGCCGGGCCGGGCCGCGCTGTCCGTGGTGCATGACCTGAGCATTGCCCGCCGGTACGGCACCCACGCCGTGCTGATGAACGAGGGGCGCGCCGTGGCGCAGGGACCGATCGACGCTGTTTTGACCCCGGAAAATCTGCAAAAGGTCTACCGGATGGATGTATATAGCTGGATGAACGACCTTTATGCGCTCTGGCAGAAACCGGATGCAGACACGCTTCGCCGTCCCGGGTGACCGGACGTATGAGCTTCGCCCTGCCGGGGCATCCTTTTCCTGAAAGTCCCATTCATGGGTTTCAAGGAAAGGAGCAATGTTTCATGAAATACCGTGTCAACAACGCCTGTATCGGCTGTGGATTCTGTGCCTCCACCTGCCCGGAAATTTTCGAGATGAACGACGAACGGCGGGCGGTGGCCGCCGACCGGGAGGTGCCCCCAGAACTTGAAAGCGCTGCGGAGGAAGCCTTCACGGGCTGCCCGGTAGCCGCCATCGAGACGGTGGAGTGAGGGCGCGGCGATGCTGAAAAACATTCCCCAAAACGAAGCGCTTTTGCTGACGGAGCTGATCCCCTATCAGGCCGGGCAGGTGGTCAGCCGGACGCTGAGCCAGAATCCCCACGTAAGCGTAACGCTGTTCGCCTTTGACAAGGACGAGGAGATCAGCACGCACGACTCCGACGGCGATGCGATGGCGCTGGTTTTAAGCGGCCGGGGCCGCTTCACGGTGGACGGCAAGGTTCACTCGCTGGGGCCGGGCGAATGCGTGGTCATGCCCGCCCAAAAGCCCCATGCCCTCTACGCCGAGGAAGCTTTTCAAATGCTGCTGGTCGTGGTCTTTCCTCAATAGCGTAACGCCTCTTTTTCACAAATTTCTGAAAAAGAGGCGTTTTTTCAAAATTCAGGGAACCTTTTTTCGAAATGACCGTCTGTTTAAGTGAATGTGGTGAAACGACGCATTCATTCAACTATTTTTTGAAGAAAAGAGGTCATTTTAATGAAGAAACTGCTTTGCATCCTGATGGTCTGTCTGCTGGCGCTGTCCCTGTGCGCTCCCGCGCTGGCGGAAGAAACCGAACCTCTGGCAGGCGGCTGGGCCCCCACGGAAGGCGACCCCACCCAGATCCCCGAAGAGGTGCTGACGGCTTTCGCCAAGGCCACGGAGGATTTGGAGGGCTGCACCTACACGCCCGTGGCGTTGTTGGCCGCGCAGGTGGTTGCGGGAACCAACTACTGCCTGCTGTGCCAGACCCAGATCGTCACCCCTGACGCGCCTGTCGGCTATGCGCTGGTGTACTTCTATGAAGCGCTGGACGGCAGCGCCCATCTGCTGAAGGTGCAGGAGATCGAGTTTTCCGCCTTTGATACGCTGGATTGAACGCGCAACTTCATTTTCCAATTCAAACCGTCCTCCGAGCCTTAGGCTTTCGGAGGACGGTTTTGATGGTTTCAGGACGGGCCTATTTTCCGTTTCAGCATTTTCAATACGATCAGGAGAATGGCGGCGAAAACCGCCGTCAGCGCCCCCGTCAATAAAATCTGACAATACCACGGAGCGGAATCCATGGCATAAAGCTCGGGCCGTTGGGCATAATCCCGGCACCGGTAAAGAGAGCTTCCTGCAAATAAGCCGATCAGGCACCCCAAAAAGATTTTCAGGGTGGAATAGAGACGCTTCATATGGTTTCCCCTTCTGGATGTTCCAAAAAGGCCGCAGATTTTCCATCCGCGGCCTTCCGATTTTATTTTCCTACGGCTTCCTTGAGGGTGCGCCAGCCCAGCACGGCGCACTTGACCCGGGCGGGCATATGGGAAATATCCCGCAGGGCCGAGGCTTCCTCCAGACTGTCGATCTCCGCTTCGCTGGCCGCGCCCTTGATCATCCGCATGAAGGTATCGGCCATCTGCAGGGCTTTTTCCTTGGGCTGGCCGACGACCATGCCCAGCATGATGTCGGCGGACGCCTGAGAAATAGCGCAGCCGTCGCCCACGAACGCACCGTCGGTGATATTGTCCCCGTCGGTTTTCAGCTTGAGCCAGATGTGGTCGCCGCAGCTGGGATTCACGCCTTCCAGCACAATGTCCGCATTGGGCAGATCGTGCTTGAACTCCGGGTGAATGTTATGCTCGGTGAGTATTTCGTTGTAGAAGCTCCTATTTTCCATAACCCATCCGCTCCCTCATCGTCGAAAGGCTGGCCAATAGCTGGTCTGCTTCCGCTTCGGTATTGTAGAAGGCAAAGCTGGCGCGCACGGTGGAGTTGTAGCCCAGATGGGCCAGCAGCGGCTGCGCGCAGTGATGGCCCGCCCGGACGGCCACACCGTCCGCCGACAAAATTTCGCTGATGTCGTGGGGATGCACGCCATCCATGATGAAGGTCACGATGCCGGTGTGTTCCTCAGGCTTGTCCGAACCGATCACGTGAACGTAGGGCAGCTTCTTCATGCCCTCCAGCGTCCGGGCCACCAGCGCCGTTTCCCGCTCATGCATGGTCTCAAAGCCCACGCCGAGCATATACTCAATGGCGGCCTGCAGACCCGCCGCGCCTGCCGCGTTCACCGTGCCCGCCTCGAACTTGTGGGGCAGTTCGGCATAAATGGCGGATTCCCGGGTGACGGATTCGATCATTTCACCGCCGGTCAGGAAGGGCGGCATATTGTCCAGCAGTTCCTTTTTGCCGTACAGAACGCCGATGCCCATGGGTCCAAAGACCTTGTGGCCGGAGAAAGCGAAGAAATCCGCGTCCAGCTCGCGCACGTTGACGGGCATGTGGGGCGTGCTCTGCGCGCCGTCCACGACGATAACCGCGCCGTGACGATGCGCCATATCGGCGATCTCCCGCACGGGATTGACCCGGCCCAGCACGTTGGACACCTGATTGATAGCCACGATCTTCGTGCGGTCGTTGATCAGGGGCTCCACCTTGGCCAGATCCACGCTGCCGTCGGGTTCGCACTCGATAAAGCGGAGCTTCGCGCCGGTCTGGCGGCACACCATCTGCCAGGGCAGCAGATTGCTGTGGTGCTCCATGATGGACACCAGCACCTCGTCGCCCTTCTTCACACGGTGAAGGCCATAGCTGTACGCCACCAGATTCAGCCCCTCGGTGGTGCCGCGAGTGAAAATGATCTCCTCCGTGGAGGACGCGTTCAGGAAATCCCGAACGGCCTCCCGGGCGTTTTCATAGATCTCCGTGGCCTCCACGCTGAGGGAATACAGCCCCCGCAGGGGGTTGGCGTTGGAATTGCGGTAAAAGCTGCTTTCCGCGTCGATAACGCACTGGGGCCGCTGGGCCGTGGCCGCGTTGTCCAGATAGGCGATCTTGTTCTGCTGAAGCAGCGGAAAGTCTTTTCTGAAATCGTATGCCATGTTAAAGCTCCTCGTTCAAAAGCGCTGCGGCTTTTTCTTCCGTTTCGGCGTCGCCGGTCTTCCGGGCCAGCCGTTCGATGGAGGCGCGGGCCAGCAGGTCTTCCGCCGCTTCCCGGCCGATGCCGCGGCTTTCGAAATAGAACAGCGTCTCGTCGTCCAGTTCGCCGATGGTCGCGCCGTGGTTGCCCACCACGTTTTCTTCGGCGCACAGGATGAGGGGCACGGTCTTATTGACGACGTTTTCGCCCAGCATGAGGACGGTTTCTTTTTCGTTGCCCACAGAGTCGCTGGAGCCGTTCTTGAAGTCGATGGTGCCGCGGAAAACCTTCTCCGCATTGTCCATCAGCGCGCCGGCAGCGTTGATCTCGCTCTCCGTGTGCTTGCCGAAATGGTCTACGGCCAGATTCATGTCCAGCTTCTGATCCTTCCGGCCCAGATAGCCGATATCCGCTTCCAGTCCGCTGTGGTCGCCCTGCAGAGTGAAGCGGCCGTCGGAGTACAGGTGCCCCCGGCCCACGAACATCTGGATCAGCTCAATATGGCCGTTTTCCTCGCAGTGGCCGTCGATCTGATTATGCAGAAGGGAGCTCTCCCGGGTGTCCTGCAGCTGCACCAGACGGATGACCGCGTCCCTGCGCGCCACCAGCGTGGTGCGCAGGTTGAAATTCTGCCGGGCCTCCATCTGCTCGTATACGGTAATGCGCGTTCCGGGGGCCGCCTCCACCTTCACCTGTTTGCGGCTGAACTCGCCCTCGCCGCAGGCGGCGATGCGCACGGGCCCGTCCGATTCGGCGGTAAAGGTCTCCGTACCCAGATCGGCGGTGCGGGCTTCGTCCCATTCGATCACGGCTTCATTCACATTCAGCCGGTTCCACGTCTTGACCGGGAGCTGATCCACGGCCAGGCGATTTTTCGTATTCATCGTTTCTTCCATTGTCTTTCCTCCTTCCGCAAACGGTGTCAGCCGATGCTGCCCTTCATTTCCAGACGGATCAGATTGTTCATCTCCACCGCGTACTCCACGGGAAGCTCCTTGGACACGTTGTCCGCGAAGCCGCTGACGATCAGCGCCCGCGCGTCCTCTTCGGACATACCGCGGCTCATCAGATAGAAAATGGCCTCGTTGCTGATGCTGCCGATCTTGGCCTCGTGGCCCACGGAAGCGTTCCGGGTGCGGATATCCATCGCGGGGATGGTGTCGGAGCGGGACTCAGAGTCCAGCATCAAACTCTGGCAGGACACGGAGGATTTTGCGCCCTGCGCGCTCTTTTCCACCACTACGCTGCTGCGGAAGGTGCTGATGCCGCCGCTCTTGCTGATGGAGCGGGTGTTCATGTAGGAGCTGGTGTTCTTGCCCACGTGAACCACCTTCGCGCCGGTGTCCAGATTTTGTCCCTTGCCCGCGAAAGTCACGCCGGTGAACTCCGTGCGGGCGTTGTCGCCCTTCAGCACGCTCATGGGATACAGGCAGCCCACATGGGAGCCGAAGGAGCCGGACACCCACTCGATCACGCCGTTTTCCTCCACCAGAGCGCGCTTGGTGTTCAGGTTGTACATATTCTTGGACCAGTTTTCGATGGTGGAATAACGCAGCTTGGCGTTCTTCTTCACATACAGCTCCACGCAGCCCGCGTGCAGATTGGCCACGTTGTACTTGGGTGCGGAGCAGCCTTCGATGAAATGCAGGCTGGCGCCCTCATCCACGATGATCAGCGTATGCTCGAACTGGCCCGCACCCTTGGCGTTCAGGCGGAAGTAGGACTGCAGCGGAATGGACAGATGCACGCCCTTGGGCACGTACACGAAGGAGCCGCCGGACCAGACCGCGCCGTGCAGTGCGGCGAACTTGTGATCCCGGGGCGTGACCAGCTTCATAAAGTACTTGCGCACCATATCGGCATATTCGCCCTTCATGGCGCTTTCCATATCGGTGTACACCACGCCCTCGGCGGCTACTTCCGCCCGGACGTTGTGGTACACCAGCTCGGAATCGTACTGCGCGCCCACGCCTGCCAGCGACTTCCGCTCGGCCTGAGGAATGCCCAGCCGGTCGAAGGTGTCCTTGATGTCCTGAGGCACGTTTTTCCAGTCGTTCTGCATCTTGGTATTGGGGCGGACGTAGGTGGCGATATGATCCATGTCCAGCCCTTCAATGGAGGGCCCCCAGTTGGGGATCTCCAGCTCGTTATAAATTTGAAGGGACTGCAGGCGGAACTGCTGCATCCACACCGGGTCGCCCTTTTCCTTGGACAGCTTGTCAATGATCTCGGGGGTCAGGCCCGCTTCCATGCGGTAAGCATCCTTTTCCTCGTCCCGAATATCATAAATGCTGCGGTCAATATCCTCTACCAGGCTCTTTTCTCTCATCCTTGGTCACCGATCCTCGCTCAGCTTTCCGAAACCGTGTTCGTTGATCTCCTCCACCAGAGACGCGTCGCCTTCCTTGACGATGACGCCGTTTTCCATCACGTGGGTCTCGTCCACCTGAAGGGCCTCCAAAATGCGGGTGCTGTGGGTGATGATCAGCAGGGAGCCGTGGCAGCGCTCCTTAAACAGCCGCACGCCGTTGGAAACAGTGCGCACCGCGTCCACGTCCAGGCCGGAGTCCGTCTCGTCCAGAATGGCCAGCTTGGGTTCCAGCATGAGCATTTGCAGAATTTCGGCCTTTTTCTTTTCGCCGCCGGAGAAGCCCACATTCAGGTCGCGCTCGGCATAGGCTTCGTCCATGTTCAGCAGCTTCATGGTCTCCGCCAGCTTCTTTTTGAAGTCCCACAGGCGCAGACGGCTGCCGGTCTTCTGTTCCAGCGAAGTACGGATGAAGGCGCTCAGGGTCACGCCGGGAACCTCCAGCGGGTTCTGGAAGGACAGGAAAATGCCCTTCTTGGCGCGCTCGTTGACGGGCAGGTCGGTGATGTCCTCGCCGTCGAAAATGATTTTCCCTTCGGTGACGGTATAGTTGGGGTTGCCGGTGATGGCATAGCCCAGCGTGGACTTGCCGGTGCCGTTGGGGCCCATGAGCACGTGGGTCTCGTCCCGGCCCAGCGTCAGATTGACGCCGTGCAGAATTTCGGTTTCATCCTCGGCGCTCACATGCAGATTTTTAACTTCCAATAAAGCGTTCTGTTTCATTTTGCTTCAACCTCTTTCCCGCCGCAGGCCGTGCAGCCGCCGCATTTGTCGTGATTTTTTTCTCCGGATTCCAGCAGATCCTTCAGCGTGTAGCTGTTGACGTAGGAGTTAATGTGTTCCTCCAACCCGATCCAGAAGGGCAGTGTGTAGCAGGAATCCACCTTCTCACACTTCTTCCCGTCCTTGGTCAGGCAGGAAACGGGGGCCAATTCACCCTCTGCGGCGCAGAGGATCTCACCCACCTTGTAGTCCTCGGGCTTCCGGGTCAGCTTGTAGCCGCCGGTTTTGCCCATGGCGCTTTCCACCAGACCATGCTTGGCCAGATCGGGCATGATGCTTTCCAGATATTTCCGGGAAATATTCTGGCGATCGGCAATATCCTTCAGCGGGAGGAAGCTGTCGCCGCCCTGTTCGGCCATGTCCAGCATGACCCGCAGGGCGTACCGCCCTTTCGAAGAGATCATCATAAGGCAGCCGCTCCTTTCGCGCTTCGTATTTTTCAGGAAAGGAAGGGTTAATTCCTACCTTTCCGGTGGACATTATACTTCCTATCTCCTATAGTGTCAATGGGAGTTGAAAAAAATACACGAAAAGGAGAGCCGGCTGCGTCCTTACCGACTCTCCACAGAAAATGAAATTGGAACAGAACAGGTTTTTTGTTTGTTTCGCGCAAACCAGAAATCAAAGTTGAAAATCGCACAACACTTGCCGAAGAAGGGGGCCTGAAGCCGCGTCCATCAGCTCCCGCCCGGTTTTCTCCGTTACGGCGGAATCACTCCGCCAGCGCCTTGCCCAGCGCTTCGCAGCTGGCCAGAGCATCCCCGTCGGGTTCGTCCTGACAGATCACGCTGTCGCAGGCCAGTACCGCACCGGCCGCCACGCAATCTTCTTCCCAAGTCCGCATCCATTCGCCGTCGCCCCAGCCGTAGGAGCCGAACAACGCGATCTTCTTGCCCTTGAGCTGGGGCTTCACGTCGTCAAACATGGGCTGGAATTCGCTTTCCTCCAGCACTTCCGCGCCCATAGCCGGGCATCCGAAAGCGATGGCGTCATATTCCGCGACCTGATCGGGGGTAAATTCCGCAGCGGTCATCAGCTTGCCGCTGCAGGCACTGGCTACTGCTTCGGCCATGGCCTGCGTATGGCCCGTGCCGCTCCAGTAGACTACTGCTACTCGATTCATTTTTTTCCTCCTGATTGAAATTGTATGTCAAGCGGCTACCGTCAGCCGTGCGACATCAAAGCCTTTGCCGTAACAGTTCAGATAAACTTCCCGGCATTTGCGGTACAGTGCGAAGGTCTTTTCCGCCGCTTCGGCGTTGGAATAGGCCTTCCAGCATCCCAGACAGCAGAACCCGCTGCCCCGGTTGCGGATGAAGCCGATCACGTCTTCCAGCGGATAATCCAGAAAAACGCCGATCTCATGAGGGAAATCCTCGCACTGGGCCAAGCGGCGCGTCAGCGTGGCGAGACAGCCCTCCCCGGAGAAATCCGTGTAGCCCTGCGCGGAGAGAAAATCACGGACCGCAGGATCCTCCAGCCGTCTCGCCAGCTTTCGCGGGCGGTACACATACAATAGACCGCCCCGTGCGCAGCCCCTCAGCAGCCGGACGCGCACGCCCTTGTCGGAGAGATGAACGTTGACCGGGTTCACATTTTCTTCCATGGTTTCCCCCGCCGCCAAATGGTACGAAAACAAACTGCCGCACTTATGCCCCGCCAGCGTTGCCGCGCAATGGCCGATCAGCGTTTTCTCAAAGCGTTCCGTCATCCTCCACCCCTCCTTTTTGGTTAGTCGTGTTTAACCGACCTCCCAAAAGAAAGCTCCTCCCCGGAGCTCCTTCGGTTAATCTCAACTAACCGCAGACACATACTACCATACTCTCCCTCTGCTGTCAACCATCTTTTTTCTTTTTGGGAAAAATTTTTCAGCCCCCTCAGCCGCTCTGGCCAAGTTCTGTTTCTGCTGCCTGCAAGCAGAACGTACTTCCATGTCATTCTGAAATGGCGGCATTTCCCTTTCCGTGCTATAATGGAGCGGCCTGAACGGATGAAAACACACGGCGGCCATCCGCGCTCCTTTTGGAGCAGCACTTTCAACGCCGCAAGCCGTTTTTTCAGGTATTCATGGCCGTATCCGCCGCAGGCTGCGAAGGATACGTTTCGACGTTTGAGCATACCGGGAGGAGCATCTTGGACAAGCAGATCTGGTTTGCAAAAAAGGCCCTGAAAAAACTTCAGGCGGCAAAAGAGCTGAGAATGAGCGTCTATCTCTACGGCGCTACGGGTTTTGGCAAAACAAGCGTCGCGGAGCAGGTTTTTGACCGTACTTCCACGCGCTGGATCAGCGGGACGGAGCCGGAAGAGGTGCTGATGGAAAAGCTTTCGCACTGCACCGCCGATGAATATACCATATTGGATGACCTTCATGGTGTGGAGGGCGATACCCTGCCCCAAAAGCTCGTTCCAATGATCGGCAAGGAGGGCTGCCGAATGGTGCTGATCGGCCGCGCTTCTTTGCCCGCATGGGCTTCTTCTCTGGCGCTTCAGGCCAAAATCATAGTGATCCCGGAGGACGATCTGCGCGTTACCGCCGACGAATTAGCGGAGTTCTGCCCTTCTGTGGGCCTGAAGCTTTCCCCGGAACGGATCCGGCTATGGCTGGAGGCAACTGAGGGAAATATCATGGCGCTGAATCTTTTTCTTCGCCGAGTTCAGCAGGGAGCGGCCGACGGAAATGCTCTGGAAGCCGACATCAAAAGAGTTTTCATGGATTATCTCCAATCGGACGTCATCAGCCATTGGAAGGAGGATATCCGAAGCTTTCTGATGCAGGTCAGCGTTGTAGACGCTTTTACGCTGGAGCTGGCGGAAGCCATCACCGGAGAGGACGACGCCGCTTCGCTGCTCCATCGTGCGGAACAGGCCGGCAATATCCTCCAATGCGACGGCGGGGAATGGCGTATCCGTCCGGTGCTGCTGGAAGCGCTGCGGGAACAGGCTTTAGTGGTTTTTGGGCACAAGCGCGTCTATCAGCTGACGTACAATGCGGGACGATCTTGTGAAATCAGCGGCCAGACGATGCGGGCGCTCAGGCTCTATCAGCGCTGCGGCGAAACGGACAGCATCCGCTCTCTTTTGCTTCGGGAAGCGCGAAAGCATCCGGGCGTCGGCAGCTACTGGGCGCTGAGGCAATACTATCAGGCGCTTTCAGAGGAGGACGTCCAAAACGAACCGGTTCTGATGAGCGCGCTGAGCGTCCTATATTCCGTGCTGATGAACACGGAAAAAAGCGAATACTGGTACCAGCGCCTGAAAGAATATGCCGCTGCCTCCCGGGGCAATGCCCGCAGCGAGGCCAATGGGCAGGTTTTTTATCTTGATATCGTCCTTCCGCACAGGGGTTCGCGAGAAATTGCCCGCATCCTGCCCACCCTCTTCAGCGCACTGCACGGCAGCGGGAATGTTCTCCGGCCCGTATCCCTGACCAACAATCAGCCCAGCCTCATGAACGGCGGCAAGGATTTCTGCGAATGGAGCAAAACGGATCTGTTTCTGGCCAACACGCTGGGCCCTGTGGTGGAGAAAATGCTTGGGAAGGCGGGAATCGGTCTGGTACAGACCGCATTGGGAGAAAGCGCCTATGAAAAAGGCGAAGACCGCTTCAAGGTGCTCAGCCGTCTGACCAAAGCGCAGAATCAATGCGAGAACAACGGCATCGTCGAAATGCTGTGGGTCGATATTGCCCTTCAGGCAAGGCTTGCCCTAAGCACGGGCGATATGGAATACGCCCGGAGGCTGGCAGCCGGAATGCTCCAGCGATGCGAGCGGGAAGGGCTGTCCCACCTGTCCGATTCCGTCAGCGCATTTTCCTGCTGGCTGGGGCTTTACCAAAACGAAACGGGAAAAATCCGCTCCTGGATGGAAAGAGTCCCGGACGAGACCGTGGAATTCTGCACGCTGAACCGTTATCTGTATATGACCAAAATCTATGGCTATATCGCGCTCGGCAAGCATACGGACGCGCAGGCGCTGATCCGGCGGATGCTTCTGTATGCCGATTATGCGCAGCGCACCTATATCCATATGGACTGCCGGCTTTTGAACGCTGTCATTCTGCGGCGAACCGGAAAGCCGTGGAAAGAGGAATTCGTTCAGACCCTGCTGAAAGTCGGCGAATACCATTTCGTTCCCATCATCAGCGAAAAAGGGGCGGCCATCCTACCGATGCTGGCGGAGATCAAGACAGCCTTTTGCCAAAATCATCCCAAACTGGCGGAATGGTTTCAGCAGACGATGCGGGAAACCGAACGCATGGCTCAGCTTTACCCCCAATATTTGCAGGGAATGGGGATCGACATTTCCGCTTTTTCGGAGACGGCGCTTCAGGTTTTGCGCTTGCAGGCGGCCGGTTATACCGCAAAGGAAATCTCAGAAAAGCTGCACATTACGCCCCGAACCGTCAAATATCACGCTTCGCAGAACTACCGAAAGCTGGACGCCAAAAATCTGGTCGACGCCGTACAGATCGCTCAGGCACTCCATATCCTGTAGGACAGACTGTACTATGGTACAGTTGCGGTCCGGGCGCTGCGGTGGTATCATTCCCTCATCGTTAAGGGTGCGCTTCGCGGATAAGGCGACGCCTGACAAACGATCATTTGACAGTGCGCTGTCACCATACTGAGGAGGAAACGCCCATGAAGAAACTCGTTGCCCTTTTTTTGACCGCTGCCATGATGCTGTGCGCCCTTCCGGCCTTTGCCACTGAAATCAACTGGGCTGATCTGGAAGCGCAGAGTGCAGAGAC